>JAQBFL010000528.1:0-2946 GCA_032123415.1 bacterium
GTCAATTATCCTCTCTTCAGAGTTCCGATAAAGAACATCTCCATTCTCATCTCTCGCGTTCACCATCTTGCCATCTCTCTTGGCGCGCACAAGCTGCCGAACAGCCTTGTCCCTTTTCTCGCGAAGAAGATTAAAGACCGAATCAAGATCAGTGTTCTTGCTATAAAACAGGATGGTGTCGGTTGTTCTTGGAAACAGTGGTTTCCGAACGTCGTGCATCTTGTTGTAATAATACCAGTAGATTTCATTCTTGAAACTGTGCTCACCGAAGACTTCGTCTATCAGGACTTTGACGTAGTGTCCGACGTGCCAATCGGTATGAACATAGATGCTGGCGTTTTCGGACATGACTTCCCGGATGGCCATGAGGTTCTCGTACATCCAGTTGAGGTAATCCTCCTTGGTCCAGATATCGCCGTACATCTTCTCGTCGAAGGCGCGGAGTTGATCGTCGGGGAGTTCCTCTTCGGCCTTGGCCATGGCGGCGGCGACCTTAGGGTTGCGACGTATGTAGATCTTCTTGGCGTAGTCCGCGCCGGAGGCAAAGGGCGGGTCGATATAGACCAGGTCAACGTGGATGCCCTGTTCTTTCATGTACGCGCAGGCGGAAAGGCATTCGCCGCGGATGAGGAGATTGGCGTTCGTGGCGGGGGGATTGCCGACGTCTTCCACCGTGTCGAGTTCGTAGCGCGGCATGCCGCGCGCGATGCGCCGCAGAACCTTGTCGTTGTCGCGATAGGTCAGCAGGCGGCGCGTGCGCGTGAAATTGGCGAGAACGGCCTGCCCTTCGATAGGCTGCGGAAAGTAGGGAACGTAGTCAACGGGCATGATCAATCCTCCATGAAGAACGCGTTGATGCTTGAAGCGAGGTTCTCGATGTTGCGCGGAATGCCGTCGTCTTCGAACAACATCAGGAAATCGAAGCGCTTGTAGTCGAATTTGTCGTTGTTGAGTCGAATGAAGTCGTTCTGCATGAAGTTGCGACGGGCAATAAATCCGGGTTGATCGGCGTAGCCGCGGCCTTTGGTTTCGAGGATGAGCACCTGCCGGATGTCGCGCGAGGCGTTGCGGCGGATGACGAGGAAGTCAGGGGTATAGAAACCGACGCGGCGCCAGGTGCGTCCGCTTTTCGCGTAGCAGTCGATCTTGAACTCGGTGAGGTACCGGTCGCCGTTGTAGTAGACATCAAGTCCAGCGGACTTGATGTCTTCGAGAACAAGGACGGCTTCGATGAATTTGCGCTCAAATCCGCTTTGGCGGAAGTCGTAAGGCAGATAATGGAGAGTGCGGTCCTTCGTTGCGAGACTGTCGGCGCGGCGGGCGTTGGCTTCGAGCAACTGGCGTATCCAAAGCTCGGCGAGTTCCGGGTTGCCGAGGTCGTTGGCTGTCTTGCGGAGCTCGCATTTTTTCTGTTCGATGACTTCGACAGCCGGACTGCCGGCCTGTGGGTTGGCGTCGGCGCTGAGGTATTCGCGGCATCTTTCCTTGTCAGGCCAGAGCAACGGATGATCGGGGATTTCTCGAAGGCGGTTGATGAGTAGCAGGGCAGCGTCTTGCTGGATGACCTCCTCGCTGGAATGCAATTCGCGATGGACGTGGAAGGCCATGCGAATGGCGGAGCGGATGGCCGACTGGTCGAAAAGCGTGTTGTAGCGGCGCAATCCGTGCTCCGTGAAGGTGATCCGATTGAAGAGTCCCTGGAGATGCGGGAAGTAGGGATGCAGGGCGGAAAAGGTTACGTCGCCCATGCTTTCGCGCACGATTTCGTTGATCCAGGCCGAGAAGCCTGCCAGATCGCCGGCCTGTTCGGTAATGCGACTGACCTCGCGAACCAGACCGAAAGAGGCATTGTCAGCGGCATGCCGGTCATTGAGGTAGCGGGTGGTCAAGGATGCGTCGGACTTGAAACCGGCGCTGTTGGGGTCAATGGTTGCCAGCGCGCCGGGGGTATCGGGCGCCGCGGCGGTCTGGGTGGTGAGGTATTCTATCCGGAGCTGGTAGAACGTGACTGGCGGCAACTTGAGGTGTTCCATGCGCGAGATCTGCGGAAGGGGGGACAGTTCGGATGGCGCGCGGATCGCATTGAGTTCCTTGATGCTGGTGTTCTGTTCCTCGCCGAGTTGCTTATCGAGCACCTTGGCATTCGCTTCGTTCAAGAGAATCAGCGCGGTTTCGTCCGTACCGCCATCCATCTGGCGCAGGCAGCGGCAGGAGGTCTGTAGGACCATATTTCGCGGGCAGTCGCCCTCCTGGGAGAGAATGACGCCGGTGAGGCTGCGACAATCCCAACCCTCCTTGCCTATCTGCACCAACAGGACGATTTGCTTGCGCGAAGCGGGGTCGTCCAACAGGGCGAATTCCGCCGCGGCATCCCTGGAAACGGAGTGTGTTTTGTTGCCCTGGTGGAATTTGAGGATGCGGTCCGATTCGATGCCAAGTTCTCCGACCAGGAGGGGAAAGACCTCCTCTTCGAGACGTGCGATGGTGCCGCAATAGATGGCGAGTTTGGCGCAGGTACCGTTTGCATAGACTCTGGCGCCGTAATCGCGCAGAAAACGCCGAACACCTGTTCTGACGATTTCAAGAGCATGCAGGCCGGCAGCGACTTCCAGACGCGGCTTCTTGAGGAACTCGGCGATCGCGGTAGCCAGCGGGTAATAGTAGACCGTATTCGCAATGGTCGTCGAGCGCAGTTCGACGGACGTGCCGATGTGAAGCACCGTACGGGGCGCATCGTGATAGGGCGTTCCTGAGAAGCCGAGCACCGCGCTGATCTGGCCGGTGTGACACCAGTTATTCACGACGGCGCGCAGCTTGATGTCGCCACTGGCGGCGCGCTGAACTTCGTCAATGAAAATCTGAAGACGAGGAACTGTCCCGATGAGGTGTCGCAGTTCGTTGGCGAGGCGTTCTTTCTCGTCGTCGTTTCGCTCGACGAGTTGCAGG
>JAQBFL010000529.1:0-5064 GCA_032123415.1 bacterium
TCGGCGGCGCCGACATGCCGGTGGTGATCTGCCTGCTCAACAGCTATTCCGGACTGGCGGCCTGCGCGGCGGGGTTTATCGTCAACAACAACGTCCTGATCGTTTCGGGGGCTTTGGTGGGCGCCAGTGGACTGATCCTCACGAAAATCATGTGCAAGGCGATGAACCGGCCTCTAACCAACGTGTTATTTGGAGGGTTTGGCGCTGTGGCGGGTAAGGCGGCTGCCTACCGGGGAGAACCGAACCCCATCGGCGCCGAAGATGCCTACTTCATCCTCGAAGCCGCGGACTCCGTGGTGTTCGTGCCGGGGTACGGCATGGCCGTGGCCCAGGCTCAGCATGTGGTGCGTGAACTGGGTGAAGTGCTGGCCGCGCGAGGGACGGAGGTGAAATACTGCATTCACCCCGTGGCGGGGCGCATGCCGGGTCATATGAATGTTCTGCTGGCCGAGGCCAATGTGCCATACGATCAGCTTGTCGAGCCGGGCGACGTGAATCCCATCATGAACACCGTGGATGTGGCGATCGTGATCGGAGCGAACGATGTGGTCAATCCCGCCGCGCGGGAGGACAAGCAGAGCCCGCTGTGGGGCATGCCGATCATCGACGTCGACCTCGCGCGCACCTGCATCGTGCTCAAGCGCAGTATGAATCCCGGCTTCGCGGGCGTCGATAATCCGTTGTTCTTCAAGCCCAACACGCGGATGCTGTTCGGTGACGCCAAGGCCGGCATCTCGGCGCTCGTTGCGCAGTTCAAGGACGTGTGACGGACTGAAATCCCAGTTCTCGGACGGTTTGCTCCGCCTCGGGTGACGCATTCTCGATGCGGGCCCTGGTGAAACGGAACTCGCGACGCTTACGGTAGTTCTTGCGCAGCGAGTCGAAATGGCGGGCAAGTTCAGTCGGCGATCCGCGCCCCTCGCGCAGGCCGGCGTCATCCTCCCGTATGTCGTAGATGCGGCTCACAAGTTCCCAGAGGGTGGCCTCGAAGCCGAGCCCCGCCGCATCGAAGGCCACCTCCGGCACGGGCGGCGGCGGCAGGTGGCCCTCGATCGACCAGTGCGGTGCAACCCCCAGAAACCGGCACGCCTCCTCGTAGACCATGACGGTTCCCATGGCTTTGCCCTCGAAGGAATGGCCGGCGATATGCGGCGTGGCGATGTCGACGCGGTCGCGCGTGTCTGGTCGGTACGCCGGTTCGCCTTCCCAGGTGTCGAGTACGGCGTGGGCCACCGTGCCGGCGTCCATGGCCCTCAGCAGGGCCTCGCTATCGACAATCGGTCCGCGCGCGGCGTTCAGCAAGACGCAGTCCGGCTTCATGCGCGCAAAAAAGCCCGCGTCCGCAAGGCGCAAGGTTCTGTCGTCGCCGGAACGCGTCAGCGGTGTGTGCAACGTGACGACGTCCGAGCGGGCCAGCAGCTCGTCGAGCGGCACGAACAGGTGTGCGTGATCCGGTTCGGAGCGTTGCCGCGGGGGATCGTTCAGCAGCACGCGCATGCCCAGTGCGCGGGCCTTTTCCTCAACGCATCTGCCCACGTTGCCGACCCCGATGATGCCCATGACGCGGCCCCGCACCGGCCATCCGTGCCGCGTCGCCAGGCAGAGCAACGCGCTGACGACGTACTCGGCTACGCTGTTGGCGTTGCAGCCCGGCGCGAAGCACCAGCGGATGCGGCGGCTCTCAAGGTAGGGAATGTCGAAGTGATCGGTACCGATCGTGGCGGTTCCGACGAACCGGACCCGGCTGCCGTCGAGCAGATCGCCATTCACGCGCGTTGTGGACCGTATGGCCAGGATGTCGGCATCGTGCACATCGGCCGGAACGATTGTCCGTCCATCCTTGGCGGTCACGCTTCCGAGCGTCGAGAACGCCTCCCTGGCGAACGGCATGTTCGTGCAGCAGACTGTCTTCATGACGAGTTTTCCCATCCGGGCCACCGGGCCGCGGCCCACACACCGTCACTATGGCATAGCGGCGCGCGCGCGCGCAAGCTTTGGCGCGGCCCCGCGGCCATTCGCATTCTGGCGCATTCTGGCCATTCTCGTTCGGGCATCTCATCCTTCGGTCGGGACGGAGCCCGACCCTCCAGCACGGCCAACAAGGCCATGTTGAGCGCTGGAGGGACGGTCTGCTCACACTTCGATCGCCGCGGCGTAGATGCCGTCGGCGTCGGACTCGGGCGGCACGAGGCGGGTGGCCGCGATCAGGCGAGCTCCGGGCGTGGCGGCGAGCCAGGCTGCGACCGTCTCCTCGCCCTCCTCCGGCTCGAGGCTGCACGTGCTGTACACCAGCCTTCCGCCCGGCTTCAGAAAGCGGGCGCAGCAGGCGAGGAGGCGGTGTTGCAGTTCGACCGCGGCCCGCAGCGACTCGTCGTTGAACCGCCAGCGCGCGTCGGGTCGGCGGCGCAGGACGCCCGTGTTGGTGCAGGGAACGTCGAGCAGAATGCGGTCGAAAAGCTCGCCGCCCGCAGCCGCTTCCACGTCGGATGCCGATGCGGCATCGCCCGCCACCGCCCGGACCGATGAGAGACCCATCCTGCCGATATTCTCCTCCAGCCGCCGCAGGCGGCGCGGCGCGCGATCCATGGCGACGATCGTGCCGCGGTCTTCCATCCGCTGGGCCAGCAGAACCGTCTTGCCGCCCGGCGCGGCGCACGCGTCGAGCACGCGGTCGCCGGGCCGCGGTTCAAGCAGGTCCACCGCGCACTCCGTGGACGGATCGCGCACGGTGAACCACCCTTCCTCGAACCCTGGAACCGCGGGCGCCGCGATGCCGCGCGGGAAGACGAACGCGCGGTCCGGGGCGAAGGGATGCGGTTCGGCCCGCAGCCCCGCCTGCGAGAGTCGATCGAGAAACGCGGCGGCCGTGACGCGGCGGGTGTCGAGCACGGCGACCACGTCGGCGGCGCGGTTGTTCCAGGCGCAGAGCGCCTCCGTGCGGGCCTCGCCGTAGGCCCGGCGCCACCGCTCGATCAAGACCGGCGGGTGGGAACAGCGGGTCTCGAGCGGCTGCCGTTCGATTTCGGACCGGAGTGCGGCCATCTCGCGCAGCACGCCGCGCAGGACGGCGTTGACGAAACCCGCGGCGTGCGGGGCCATGGTCCGCGCCGCCTGGACGGTTTCCGACACGGCGGCATAGGGCGGCACACTGTCCATGCGCAGAAGCTGGTAGACGCCGACGAGCAGGAGGGCGCGGACCGGAGCGTCCGCCGGCCGATGTGCGTGACGCGATATGACCCAGTCGAGCAGACCCCGCCAACGGGCTACCCCCAGCACCACTTCCTCCACGAAGGGGCGGTCCCGATCCAGACCCTCCATCAGGCGGGACGGGAAGCGCTCCGTTCGCAACCAGGCTGCGACCGTGGCGGCGGCGGCGTGGCGTGACGATCGCGGTGCGGAGGGTGGGCTCATGGGTGTGGCTCCGTGGGGGGTGTGGCTTCGTCGCGACGGAAGCGCAGTTGGCCGCACGCGGCCTTGGCGCCCGCGCCGCGAGACGTGCGTAGTGTCGTGTTCACGCCGGCGCGCGTGAGCGTCTCCTGAAACCCCCGCGCGGTTCGTTCGTCGGGCGCGCGGCCGTCGAACTCCTCGACGGGGCTCAGAGGGATGAGGTTGGCACGGCACGGGAATCGCCGCAGCAGGTCGGCCAGCTCTCGGGCGTGCTCCGGCGTGTCGTTGCATCCGCGGATCAGGGTGTACTCGAACGTCACGATGCGCTTCGTGGCGCGGGTGTAGTCCGCGCAGGCCGCGAGCAACTCCGCCACCGGCCAGCGGCGGTTGACCGGCATGAGGCGTGAGCGCACCGCGTCGTTGGGCGCGTGCAACGACACCGAGAGTTCGATCTGCAAACCCTCGCCGGCCAGGCGCCGGATGCCGGGAACGACGCCGCAGGTGCTGAGGGTCAGGCGGCGCGCGCCGATCGCCAGGCCGTCGCCGTCGTTAAGGATCCGCACGGCCCGGATCACCTCGTCGTAGTTGTCCAGCGGCTCGCCGATGCCCATGAACACGACGTGCGAGGGACGGGCGCCGAACGCAGCAGAGGCCAGAAGGACTTCGCCGACGATTTCTCCCGCGGCAAGATGCCGGCGGAACCCGGCCTGCCCGCTGGCGCAGAAGACGCAGTTGAACCGGCATCCGACCTGGGTGGAGACGCAGACGGTGTTCCGGCCCCTGGCGGGAATGAGCACCTCCTCGACCGAATCGCCGTCGGTCAGCCGCGCCAGAAGACGGCGGGTTCCGTCGGCGGCAAGCAGAGATGCGGACTCATCCGTCGTGGCGGCGTCGATGCGGAACTCGCCGGCGAGGACTTCGCGCATGGCGCGCGGCAGGTTGGTCATGGCATCCCAGCGGGCAACGCGCCTTACATAGAGCCAGTTCCAGAGCTGGTCGCACCGGAACGCCGGCCATTGCGCCGAGGTGCAGAAGTCCTTCAACTCCGACTTGAACAGACCGTGTATGAAACGCATGGGAAGCATGGGGGGCCGATCATGTCGGAAGCATCGAGGCCGTTACCGCGCCTGGGCGCAATAACCCGAAAGCGCGCGATTCAGGCGCGCCCAGTGCACCGTGTTCGTCGACCCGTTCTCAGCGCACCGTGCCAGGGACCATGATCTTGGGCGCCCAGACCGTAGGCGGCGCCTTGAAGTAGGCCCATTCCATGAGCTGCAGGGTGATGAGCACGGCAACAACCAGAGATGCCAGAATTGCCATGATGGCCGCGGGCTTGTGGTAGGCGGAACTTGCGCCGCGAACCGGAGCTGCCGATGCCATATCGACACCCGCCTCGGGGTTAGGTTCCGGCACATCGGCCTTCGCAACCTTGATGGTCAATCGTTTCTTCTGTGTCTGTTGCGTATTCATAGGATTGGCGGGTGAGTCTAGGATCTTTGCGGCAGCGGCGCAAGGTCTTTTTTCTTTATTTGTCGCTAACATGTGAATGGTCCGGTGATATTGGTACGTGATCTGTCCGGTCGATTGACCGAGGGTACTTGCTCAAGGAGCAGATCTCGTCGAACGCCTTTCGCTCAAGGCAGGAGCCGTATGCGGTAGTTCCGCTTCCGGGATGAA
>JAQBFL010000530.1:0-2833 GCA_032123415.1 bacterium
CCTCCGCGGCACGGCAGGTCGAAACTGGGACGGTGCGGCAGATCACGCTGTCGTAGAGCGCCCGCGCCGCAGCCAGGGCGTCGGGATCCATGCCGCCCACGACTTTCGGGATGGTGGACGTCGAGAAGTCCTTGTTGTTCGGATCCTCGCGCTCCGGGGAAAAGGCCACCATGAAGTCCTTGCCTGCCTTCAGGCCCGAGCCCTGCTCCAGAATGGGCACGAGCACGTCTTCGGTGGTTCCGGGGTACGTCGTCGATTCCAGCACCACAAGCTGTCCGCGCCGGAGGTGCGGCGCCATGGAGCGCGCCGTCGATTCGATGAACGACAGGTCCGGGTCGCGATGCTCCGTCAGCGGCGTCGGCACGCAGATCAACAGCGCGTCGCAGTCGCTCACGCGCCCAAAGTCCGTTGTCGCATCGGCAGGTTTGCCGGCGCAGAAAACGCCGGCCACCTTGTCGCCGGGGATATGCCGGATGTACGACGTGCCGGCCTTCAGCGCCCGCGTCTTGGACTCGTCGATATCCATGCCGATTACGGGAAACCCCTCTTGGGCGAACTCGATCAGCAGTGGCAACCCCACGTACCCCAGCCCGATGACGCCCACCACGGCCTCGCGCGGCGCTATACGACCCACAAACTCGTCTTTCATGTCTTCTTCTCCATCTACCGGCGCGGCTGTCTGGCATTGAGCCAGCGCAACGTCTCCCCGCTCCCTACATCGAGCGCCTAAGATGCGACGGCGCAATCCTCAGGATCTTACGATACTTCGAGATTGTCCGCCGCGCAATGTTGATTCCCTGCTTGCGCAGCCGCGTCACGATTTCGAGATCCGACAGCGGATCGGCCGAGTCCTCGTTCGCAACCATGGTCGAGATCATGTCCCGCACGGTCTTGTTCGACATCTGGCCGCCTTCGGCCGTCGCGATCCCCGGTGTGAAAAAGTACTTCAGTTCGAAAATCCCACCGGGCGCGAGCATATACTTGCCGGAGACGGCCCGGCTCACCGTCGTCTCGTGCACACCGACCGCGGTCGCGACTTCCGCCATGGTCATCGGCCTCAGGTGCGATACGCCGTGATCCAGGAAACCCGTCTGCCTCTTGACGATCTCGGAGGCGATGCGGAAGATGGTCTTCTGCCGCTGGTGGATGCTCTTGATCAGAAAGGCGCCCGAACGGATGCGCTCCCGGATGTAACTCTTCACCTCGGCGGTTGTTTCCTTGCTGCTCAGCAGGTTCCGGTAGTGGCGGCTGATGCGCACATGAGGCAGTTGGTCGTCGTCCATGACGATGACATACTCGCCGTCCACCTTCTTGACGACGATCTCCGGGTAGACGAACGTCGCGCGCTCGTCGCTGAAGAGGCGGCCGGGTTTCGGGTCCAGAGACGCAATGACGCGCGCCGCCTCCTTCGCCTCGTCGGGGGACACCTTCAGCGCCCGTGCGATCTCCAGAAAGCGGCGATTGCCCAACCGGTCAAGGTGGCGGTCGACGATCCGCCCGGCCAGGCTGTCCGCCTTGCCCTCGCGCTCCAGTTGGAGCATGAGGCACTCCCGCAGATCGCGTGCCCCAATGCCGGTCGGATGAAAGTCCTGGATGGTTGCGAGGGTATCGAGAAGCTGCCGCTCATCGACGCCGGACGAGGCAGCCAGCTCAGTCGGCGCGCTCGTGAGGTAGCCGTCATCGTTGATGCTGCCGATGATCAACTCCCCGATCTGGCGCTGCGGAACAGGCAGTCCCGCCAGATGAAGCTGTTCGAGCAGATGCTCCTGCAGGGACACGGGCTGCGGCGCGGAATCGAGGAAGAACTGCCGCCGCTCCTCGTCCTCGGGCGAGTATTGCTGCGTTTGCAGATTCTGGAAGAAGTAGTCCCGCCATTCGTCATCGAGCTTGGCGAGCGCCTCGAACTCCTTGTTGAAATCCATCTCGCCGGTCTCGTCGACCGTGCCACCCGGCTCGATTTCGACCGCCGTCTGACCCTCGACCGGCAGTTCCTCGATGGTCGGATTCTGCTCCAACTCCTTCTGGATCATGGTCCGCAGCTCCATGAGCGGAACCTGGAGCATCTCCAGAGACTGGCGCAATTGCGGCGCCAGCACCATCTGAAGGCGCTGCGTCTGGACTAGCGATAGAGTCTGTCCGGGCATCGTCGCTTCCACTTCCCTGAGATGAATGCCACCGATCATGGTCAAACCCGCGCGCAAGCGCAAGCAAATAGTGTGCCGCGGTTCGACAGCGGTGCATGCCTTGCGCGATGCGCGCCGAGAGCCGTCGACGCGGCGCCCTCGCCGCTACAAGAACTACAAGAATGGCCGGTTGGGCGCTCGCGGCCTTGACGCGAGCCTGTGTTTCTTGTAGCCTTGAAACGGCCCTAGGATGGTCGCACAGGCAGTACCCCGGTAGCTCAGCTGGACAGAGCAGCGGACTTCTAATCCGCAGGTCGCGCGTTCGAGTCGCGCCCGGGGTGCCACTTTCTTCCGCCGCTCGATACGGACGCCGATGTCGATTCCGGCCAATGTTTACAGGGTTTTCCTCGAACCCGCGTTTTGTTTGTGAGGACGCCGATGGGGCGCGGCTCTTCTGCCAGCCGCGATCGCCTCCCCGAACCTCGGCGCTGCAACGGCCCGCGACACTCCGAAACGGTGTGAACGGGTGCTTCCCGTTCGGCCCGCTCTCACTCGAGATGTCCCTCCATCACCTTCCGTTCGGCAGGCGGCGTGATTTGAGTGACTATGGGATGACAGTGATTTTTATGTTCATGTTTCTTTGAATCGAACGCCCACGCTAACGGGCGGCGGTACGCCGTACCGTTCAGCGTGATGTTCGCCCCGCCCAT
>JAQBFL010000531.1:0-4417 GCA_032123415.1 bacterium
GGTTAATCACGTCGAGCATGTTATAGGCCAGAAGTGTCTCGAGCGCCCGACGATTGCCGTTGTTGAAAAAATCATACCACAGCAGAACCGCAAAATAGCCGTCGACATCGGCCAGGTCCTCGCGATCTATCCCCAACGCCCGCTCGCATTGCTTCAACCCGCCTTTCAGACCCAGGGCGGCCAGCACATAGCGCAGATCGATATGGGCATGCTCCATCCGGGCGCCCAGGTAGTCGCGCAGAAACGGGACGTCAAACGTCTTGCCGTTATAGGTCACGAGCAGGTCGTAGGCCTCGATGTCGTCGACAAATGCCTCCAGGTTGGCCCCATGCACGTAGTAGCGGATATTGACCCCATCATAGAGCGCGATCGTGGTGATGTAGTCGCTCGGCCCGCCCAGCCCGGTGGTCTCGATGTCGACATAGGCGACCGAGTGCTCGAAATGCGGGAACAGGCGCCAATGCTCCCGGGCCGGGAGCGCTTCCGCAAAATAGCGGCTGTTGCCCTGATTCAGGTGGATCGCCGATTCGGTCAGGTACCGTTGAACCAGCTCCAGGCGCTTGCGGGATAACGGCGGCGCCTCCGACCGAAGACAGTCCTCCCAACGATGAATCCCGGCCTCCCACAGCCGCCGCTCCGCAACCGGACCAATGCCCGGGATATGACAGAATGTTTGTCTGAGCATGGTTACGAGCCCCCGTGTAAAACTCCGAATATAGCGGCCAGTGCGAGCGGCACCGTTAAAAGTGTACCATTCGGGCATTTTCTTTGGCCCCGGCCTGGCTCGGCGTTGACTTCGGCGTACAACGAAGCGGCGGCAGGCCTTGCGGGGCCTGTCGCCGCTGTGCTGTGTGGCAGCCTGTTCTATTGCTCTTGAAGCGGGTCGATTCTGTCTTTGAGTCGATAGCTTCTGCCTTCGATGATGACCGTCTCGCAGTGGTGGTTGATTCTGTCGAGGACGGCGGAGGTGATTGTTGCGTCGTTGGCGAAGGTCTTGGGCCATTCCTTGAAGACTCGATTGGTGGTGATGACGGTCGATGCGGTTTCGTAGCGTGCACAGAGGACCTGGAAGAGCATTTCGGCTCCGAGCTTGTCCAGCGGCAGGTATCCGAGCTCGTCGATGATCAGGAGCTTGGGGCGGGTATAGCGGCGTATGGCTGCTGCCAGGTTGTTACGGGCGCGGGCCTCGGTGAGGTAGTTGACGATATCCACCGCGGCGGTGAACAGTACCGGGAAGCGTTGCAGGCAGGCTTCGCGTGCCAGGGCCGAGGCCAGATGGGTCTTCCCGAGTCCGACCCCGCCGATGAGCACAACATTGGTCGCCTGGCGCATGAACGAGAGCGTGAACAGATGGCGCACCTGTTCGCGGTTGATCTTTGCCGGCCAGGTGAAGTCGAAGCCCTCGAGGGTGCGCACGCCCTTCAGACCGGCCTGGCTGATGCGCCGATCGACGGCCCGTGCGTGACGGGCGGCGAGCTCCCCGCCGACCAGCCTTGTGAGCAGGTCGTGCGCGGTTCTGTTCTTCCTGGCCGCCTCGGCGAGTTCCAGTTCGTGGTTGTCGAGTATCCAGCCGAGCTTGAGTTCGCCCAGCGTTTGTTTCAGTTCAGAGTCAGGTTTGCCGTTCATCGTGTTCTCCTTGATCAATAGATGTCCAGGTCGGGTTCGGGCAGCTCGAGCTCCAGCAGATCGGCTCTGCGGGTGACGTGCAGCGGTCCGGCTTCAGGCATGGCCCTGGCCCGGGCTTCGAGGATGTTGTGGATGTATTCGGCGGAGAAGGCATGGTGTTCGCCCGCATCGGCCAGGGCTCTTGCCAGGATGTCTCTGCCGTAGGCTTCGGCCAGCGCATTGATGCGGTCCACATGAGTGCGCCATCCGGGGCGTTTCTCGCGCAGCCCCGCGAGGTAGCCGGAAGCTTCCGGCCCGAGCGCGAGGAAGCGCGTCAGACGGGAGCGGTCATGGGCATGGCGCATCTTCAGCACCAGAGCGCGTTCGTGGTCCGGATTGGCGATCTCCTGCTTGCGCCCGAGGCTGCGGGGGTGATCGGCGAGCAGTTTCCCGTCCAGGTCCCGGACGACGATCCGCTCGGCGTACCGGCAGATCTGGACCTTCCGCGAAGCCGCCGCGCTCGGGACGCTGTAGCGGTTGTCGTCCACCACGACCCTGAAGCGACTGTCGGCCACACCGATGCGCACGGCGCCGCATTCGTGCGGCCCTGCGGGCAGTCCCCGAAGAGCCTGCCGCTCGACTTCCCCGAACAGATCACAGGGGCGGCGCCCGGTGGTTCCGTGGACCCGCCGGTTGGCGACGTTGGCCACCCAGTCGGACAGAGCCGGGGCAAGCGCTTCCGGCAGACAGGGCTCCCGCCCGGCGAGGAAGCCGCCCTTGATGTAGCCGACCGCGTTCTCCACCCGCCCCTTCTCGTTGGGACGGCCCGGGTTGCACGCCGATATGCGGAAGCCGTAGTGGCGCGCGAAGTCCTCGTACGTCGGGTTTAACTCAGGCCCGACACCCCCCCGGCGGGGAACCAGCACCGCAGTCTTGCAGTTGTCGACCATGACCCGCTCCGGCACCCCGCCGAAGGCCTCGAAGGCGTTGCGGTGAGCCCGCAGCCAGTACTCCATACCTTCGCCGGGGAAGAACTCCGCATAGAGCATCCGACTGTGGCACAGAACCATCGCGAAGAACGACAGCCGGCGGCGGCCGCCGGGGACATCCACCCCCTGCCACACGCCCCAGTCCACCTGCGCGCACTCGCCCGGCCCGAACGTCAGCGTCAGATACGCCCGTTTCGTGCGCGGCCGCAGTTCAGCGACGCACTGCTTGACCAGGCTGTAGCCGCCGGGATACCCCCGTTCGGCCAGCTGCCGGAACAGCGCTGCGGCGCTGAGTTCAGGATACTGTTCAAGCCGGGCCAGAAGCCAACCCCGATACGGGTCGATCAGGCTGCCCCGACCGGTCTTGCCGCGACGGGGCGGGTGCTCCGAAGCCAGGGCGGCCCGGACCGTCCGCCGGTGCACGCCCAGCCGCTTTGCCGCCGCCCGGGTCCCGAGACCCTCGGCCGACAGCTCGTTGATACGCTGCCACAGTTTCCTGTCCATCATACCACCTCCCGCAGCTGAAGGACCTGCCACACCGGGGCCTCGTAGGCGATCAGATCGGCGGCCTCAAGCTCCGCACGGGCCTGCCGAAGACGGTCGACGTCCATCCCCAGCCGCGACGACAGAGACCGCTCGCTCCACCAGCTCACACCATCGCCGTCGCACACCACCGCAAGGAACAGGTACAGCGACAGCGCCCCGTGCGAGCAGCGCTCCACATAATGCTCCCGCACAAGCCGGTGATCAACCCAGCCGAACCCCGCACCGATGCTTCGGATACGGTCCCTCACAAAAGGCGCTTTCGGTATGCCCATGTTCACTCTCTCCCGTGTCGTGGCGCGTCCCCGCCGACCGTCGGAGGGGATCGCGCCTCCAGACACTGTGAAGCGTCGAAGGCATAGCACCAATGAGTGTCGAGTAACAATCGCCAATACGCTGCCGGGTAACGGGTTACAAGAAAGCGAATGGCGAGTAACACCGGCCGCGAGCACAAAACGTGTGTCGAGTAACAGCAAAAAAAAACCTCAGTGCGGAGAACCGCGAACCAATGGCCGAACCGCCAGACACCGGCCCCGCTCCAGGCAGGCGCTCCTGAACGCCAGGACCTGCTCCGGGTCGGCAGTACCGGTCAGTTGCGCGATGAGACCGGCCAGGACCAGCTCGGTCGGAGACCACGCAGGCAGCCCGACAGCGCCCCCGCAGGGACCGGCCCGGCAACGGGCGCGAAGACGGCGCATCGCCGCGCGGCAACGAAGCCGCTCCGACTCCCTGAAGCCCTCATTACGATCCAGGCGCCGACGGTAGCTGCGACGCTGACGCAGCCGCTTCCGCTCCGCAACACACGCTCGGTCAAGGCAATACTTCTGGTGAGAATGGTTGTAGCGGCCAGGACGAAACCCCCGACCGCAGTGGCCACATTCGGACAGACGCTTCCCCACAACACCACCCTCCAGAACCGGAAGCCGAACCCCCGACCGGGGAGCCCGGACCGCCGGTGAAACGGTTGAATACAGAGGGGAAGAATATGCGAACTAAATGAAGAAACGGCTTCTCTTAGAGGGGGGAAAGCCGGGAAGAAAATGCAAAGAACACCCAAGACCGGAAGGCGGGGCCAGGGAAAATGCCGGAAATGGCATCCTCAAACGTGACAGTTATGGTACATTCTCATCTTGGCCGTGACAAACGCAACCCAGCGGCCACATTCGGCTACTACTCGTACATCAAGCAGTCTTCGGACGGCAAAAAGCGCCAGTTCGCCTACTTCTGGGGCTATCGCACCCATGTTCTCGTCAGCCGGGAAGGCGTCGTTCTGGTCGAGG
>JAQBFL010000532.1:0-12601 GCA_032123415.1 bacterium
CTTGAACTGATGCCACAACTCCGGCGGCTGGTCGGCCGTGTTCCAATCGCTATCCCGGTCGCGGGGTGAGAAGTAGCGCTCCTTGGAGCGGCTGCCTTCCTCGTCCGCGCGGGCGCCCACGATGACACCGGTAAACGCCTCGCCATGGGTCTCCTCGACGTACCGGTCTCCTTCGTGGTCAAAGCGCAACCGCGGCCACTCGCCTGAAAGCGTGTACTTCAGCGCTTCGGTCTTCAGCGTCTTGCAGCATTCCAGCCGGGTCAGATGCTCGTCCGGGAAGGTTCGTTTCTCGGCCAGCGCGCGCACGTTCTGCCCCACGATCATATTCAGCCGCCACTCGCGCACGATCTCATCGCGATAGCGGATCATCTCCGGAATCTTGAAGGCCGTGTCGATGTGCAGGAGCGGGAACGGCACGTGGTCGAAGAACGCCTTTCGCGTCAGCCACAGCAAGACGGTGCTGTCTTTGCCGATCGACCACAACATGACCAGGCTCTTGAACTCGCGGTACGCCTCCCGGAGAATGTGGACGCTTTGCGCTTCAAGGCGGTCCAGCGTGGACGCTGACGGTTCGCTGCTTTCGATTTCGTTCATGGTTTACTCACTCCTCAATTCTTCGAACTGTTCACGTGGAGTCCGCACTCCTTGTGTTCGGGGGCTTCCCACCACCAGCGGCCGGCGCGCGGATCTTCGCCGGGCTCGACCGGCCGG
Source organism: bacterium (assembly GCA_032123415.1). GTDB lineage: Bacteria > Verrucomicrobiota > Kiritimatiellia > UBA8416 > JADHWI01 > JAQBFL01. Next base: position 712 of record JAQBFL010000532.1, read on the forward strand.
GTGCAGCACGCGCAGCCGATTGACGTGTAGCCGCGGTCAAAGAGGCGGTTGTACGGCAAGTTGTGCTCGCGCGTGTAAGCGCGCACCTGTTGGTCGGTCCAAAGCGCCAGGGGGCTGATCTTGACCATGCCCCCGTGCGCTTCGTCGATGGCGACCGGCTGCAGGTCCTGTCGGGACCCGGCCTCGTCCCGGCGCAGGCCGGTGATCCAGGCGCGCAGTCCCCGCAGGGCGCGACCGAGCGGTTCCACCTTGCGGATGCGGCAGCAGAGTCGCCGGGCCTCGAGACTGTCCCGAAAGGAATACACGCCCTTTTCACACACAAGCGACTCGACGCCCGTTCGGTCTGGGAAGTACCACTCGCCCGTTCCGTCATAACCCAGATTGTCGGCATTTCGGTTCATGGAATCTCCCGACTTCAAATCGTCCACGCGGCGACTTCGTCCGCCGTTGCGGAATCGCCGGCCGCGAACGTACTCACCTGGCCGGCGGACCGCATGCTGACCTGAACGTATGTGGCCGTCAGTTTCGTCGCAAAATGGCGCAAAAGGCGTCCGACCGTGACCAGATCCTTTTCGTTGTAGAGTCCCCGCAGCACGGCCGTTGGACCGGGGGCCTCCGTAAAGGAGATGACCGGCAAAGGCCCCGCCATCTGTTCGAGCCGGGCGTTCTCCGTCGCGTCGCGGCCCAAGATGATCTTGAGGCCCTGATGAAGCCGAAAGTGCCGGCCCAGGGTGGTCAGCCGCGCATCGCGCTCGTCCCATCCGGGGCAACGCTCGAAGACGTCCTTCAACCGCCGGGCGATGGCCGGATCGGTCAGCAGGCATCCGCCTGAAGGGCACCCGAACACCTCCATCCCCCGCTCTTTTGCGATGGCAAGTTGAGGGGACCGTCCTCGTCCATTGAGGTCGAGCATCCGATCGCGGCGAATCGTCCCTTCCTGTTCCGGGATCGTCGGCGGCAAGAGGTGGGCGCTCAGTGGCCGCAATAACCTGCCGGTCAGTCCGCTTTCCCTCTCGATGATATCGAGTGCCTGGCGGTGCTGCGACATGGGCCGCTGCCCAAGCACTTCACCCGTCACCACGCATACGGCGCCGATTTCCCTCATGACCTCCGCGGCCTTGCGGAGAATGTAGATGCGGCAGTCGATGCACGGATTCAGTCCCCGGCCGTACCCGAAGCGCGGGCGCTCGACAATTCGCAGGTAGTCCAGCCCCTTGCTCATCACGCGCAGTTCGACGCCCATGCTTTGTGCCACGCTCACCGCCAGCCGACATCCGCCGTTCTTCCTCGGACTGCACGTGCAGAAGGGACTGATGAAGTTCAAGGCCAGTACGCCCAGGCCCTGGTCCAGCATCAGTCGCACGACGAGAGTGCTGTCCAACCCGCCGGAGAGAAGCGCGACAACGGTTGGACGGCTGGAGGTCACGGTGGGGGAAGGCGTTCCTTCTGCGCTCATGAGGAAGTCCCTCCATGCGGCCGAGGCAATTCAAGCACCTCGTTCATCGAACCCGTCCGGTAACCCTCCATATCGAGGCAAACAAACGTGTAGCCATGTGGCTTGCAGGCCCCGATGATGTGGCCTCGCAAGCCGTCTTCCGTGGCGCGGGCAATGTCTCCCCGGTCCAGTTCGATGCGTGCCAGCGTGCCGTGATCTCGCACGCGAACCGTCCTGAACCCCAGGCTGCGGATGGCGGCCTCGGCTGCGGCCACACGCTGAAGACGGGCGGGCGTTATTTCCTCGCCGTAGGGGATGCGAGAGGCAAGGCAAGCGCAGGCGGGTTGATCCCAATTCGGAAGCCCTCGCTCACGCGCCAACCGGCGGATATCGGCCTTTGTCAGTCCCAGTTCATTCAACGGGGAACGCACGTTCAACTCGCAGGCCGCGGCATGGCCGGGACGAAAGTCTGTCCGGTCATCGGCATTGAACCCGTCCAAAATCACGCTCAGTCCCTCTCGCTGTAGAATCTCGTGCAATTCCGTAAACAGTTCGCGTTTGCAGTAGTAGCAGCGGTTGGCCGGGTTGCTCCGATAGGTTGGATCGTCGTTTTCGTGCGTCTCGATCAACACATGCCTCACGCCAAGGAACCTTGCCAAGGCAACGGCCTGTTCCCGCTCATCGGCGGAGTACGTGGGCGAGCAGCCCGTGACCGCCAATGCACGGGTTCCCAAAGCGTCGCGCGCCGCCGTGACCACCAGGCTGCTGTCCACTCCGCCCGAGAAGGCGACCACCACTCCGCCCATTTCCGCGATTAAAGACGTGAGTTGCTCGTAGGTGACATTCATCCGAGTCTTCTCCCCCTGTTCTCCTATTTGCATGACCGAGCTTCATCGAACAATGTCGTCGACAGATAGCGTTCTCCGGCGTCCGGCAGCACCACCACAATGGTTTTCCCGGCAAACTCCTCCTTTCGCGCAAGCCGCCAAGCGACGGCGACAGCCGCGCCGGAGGAGATACCGCTGAGGATTCCTTCCTCGCGGGTCAGGCGTCGGGCGAACTCCATCGCTTCCATGCTGTCCACCAGCTCGACACGGTTCACCAGCGAGAGGTCGAGGGTGTCGGGAATGAAACCGGCGCCAATCCCCTGAATCTGGTGCGGACCCGCTTTCAGTTCCTGACCGGCGAGATGCTGGGTGATGACGGGGCTTTCCTTGGGCTCGACAGCCACCGAGACAATGGCCTTGCCCTCGCTTTTCTTGATGAAACGCGAAACGCCGCTGATCGTTCCGCCCGTGCCTACACCCGAGACCAGAACGTCTATCTGCCCCTCTGTATCGCGCCAGATTTCGGGGCCGGTGGTCTTCTCGTGGATCGCCGGATTGGCCGGGTTCTTGAATTGCTGGGGCATGAAGAAGCGCGTCGGGTCGGAAGCCACCAACTCCTCGGCGCGCGTGATGGCGCCTTTCATGCCCTCATGCGCCGGCGTCAGGATCAGGTTAGCGCCGAACGCGGTCAGGACTTTCCTCCGCTCGATGCTCATGCTGTCCGGCATGGTCAGTGTCAGCTTGTAGCCCCGCGCCGCCGCAACGTACGCCAGCGCAATTCCCGTGTTGCCGCTCGTGGGCTCCACGATTTCGATGCCGGACTTCAACACGCCGCGTTCCTCAGCATCCCAGATCATCGCCGCTCCGATCCGGCACTTCACCGAGTAGGAGGGGTTGCGGCCCTCGACCTTGCCCAGCACTCGGGCTTTGCCCCCCTCCGTGATCCGGTTCAGTTGCACCAGTGGCGTATTGCCGATCGATTCAGAGTTGTCTTTGTACACGCGTGTCATAACCTGTTCTCTCCAGTCTCCGTGGTTTCCCGCCGCTGAACGTGCTAATACTCGACTGGCTCGCCGTACATTCAGTCAGAAGAAAGATGCAGAGCTATATCGTGTAATTCGAGCACCCTTCTCGCCGTGTCTCCTTCTCCAGTTTCACCAAATGGTGAAAATCCGTCGAATCCAATGCCTGATCGATAGCCTGTTGCACCTTCTGCCATGTCGGCAGGAACGCACAGTCCTCCCGCATCGGACAGTCAGTAGTCTTAGCTTCCTCAATGCACTCTACGGCACGGATCGGGCCGTCAATCAGTCTTACCACCTCCCCAACCGTGATCTCGTCTGCGCCTCTTGCCAGCCGGTATCCCCCGCTTCTTCCTCGCTGGGCGTCCAGAAGGCCACCCTTTCGAAGCTGATTCAAAATCCCCTCCAGATACCGCCGCGGGACGCGCTGGGCCTTCGCGATATCCCCGATTGTCATGACTCCTCCGTGATTCGACCGGGCAATCTCGTACACGGCCCGCAACGCGTACTGACACTTGGTCGAAATAATCATGCGCACAACGTACGACCGATACTACGGAATGTCAATCGAGATTTATATGTTTCCTCTCGGCTTCGACACATGGGCCATTGCCACCCGTGTAAACGGATCGCCGCCGGGGGGAGATGACGAGAACGCAGGGCTTCCAGCGAGAGGTGTCCTCTGACAAGCCTTTGCGTCCGGTCTGCACGAGCTTCTGCGTCACCACCGAAAAGCCGTGATGTGCCCGTTGTTGGCGGTCGCGCTTGCGCTGGGGGCTTCAGCAATCTGTTGCACCGTCAGGAGGCTGGTTGGAAACTTCAAGAGGGAGGACCGGGCCGAACCAGACGTCGGAAGGTAGCTCGACCCGCGGCGGGTCTCGCACCTTCAACGCTGCCGTTCTCCCGAGAAAGACAATAATAACGACTGCCGATATTACCGCAACGCGTTATGATTAAGGCATGCTCACATCCCGCCGACGGTTACCGTCGCTAACATTTTGTTGTGGAATGAGTTGCGCATTAAAAAGCCTCAAATTGGTGCGTTAGGACCGATTCTTGCGCCCGACATTGGCTCGTAAGCAGCTTGAGGTTCCCTCACGGCCCAAACGGGTCCAGCCACACTGGATACGGACATCGTCTCGAAACTCCGACGGTTTGAATAGTGCTGCGTGGCGTGCTCCACGAAATCCCGCGCTCCAACCACCAACGATTCCGTCCAGTGACCTTCACGACGAAAGGAGCGAAGCGCCATGCGGTGTTCAATGGCTTCCCGGTACCACTGGCGCAACTGTTGTTCGTCGCCGACTCCCAAGCTCTCGACCAACCGCTCGGTGTTCAATATCCGGTAACGACGGCGACTTCCCACCAGTTCGTCGTGACTGCACCAGGGCCACTCCTGAGGATGGGCTGTGACGCCGGCACGAACCATGTTCAAGTTGATGTAGACCAGACAGTTCAGCAAGTGTCGACCGTCCTGGATCACGGTGCAGTGATACGGGTGCTCCCACATGGCGCCGCTTCGGGTCTTGCGCAGATTGTACTGTTTGGCCGTTGCTCCCGACGCCAGGTGCATAAGTTGGCTAACCGCCTCGACACTGTCGGCATGCGCAAGAACGTGAACGTGGTTGCTCGTTATGCAGAATCCATAGACGGGCACCCGGTGCCGCACCACCCCTTCGCGTAGCCACTCGCGGTATTTGTCACGATCCCGCGCAAACCGGAGCAGAAACCTCCGGTCATGACAGCGTTGCGTCAGATGATACGTGTATCCCTGCAATAGGTATTCTGATGCTCTGGGCATGTGGGCACTCTAGCACACAGTCCGCAAACCGCGCCAGTCATGGCTTGATCTCCAGGCCAAAAAAGGACGCTAAGACCGTTTTTGGCCTGTCAAGCGGTTGCAACCAACACATCCGCAATAGGTTACAGACGGGTAGCGTCGCCTGCGTTCTTTTTGCTGGCGCGCCGCCCAGCGGGGCGTCATAATGCCGTCCCGTCCGAGACGTGCGCCGTTCTTGTGTCCCATCCGTTCCATTTGAGGTTACGCAAACGAGGCAAGGAGCCTTTGTTCCGATGAACAGCGATTCGCCCCGTGAACATTGTGGTCTGTTCGGCGTCTACGGCGTCGAGTCGTGCGCCGCCCTGTTGTACAACGGTCTCTTCGCCTTGCAGCATCGCGGGCAGGAGGGCGCCGGCATCGTCGTCAGCGATGGCGAGGAGGTGTGTTCCTCCAAGGGGCTGGGCCTCGTGAGCGAGGTGTTCGGCAAGGGGTCTCTTACACGCCTGAAGGGCAACCTGGGCATCGGCCATGTGCGCTACTCCACGACGGGCTCCACCCGCATTCAGAATGTGCAGCCTCTGGTCGTCGAGTGCGTGGACGGCATCTGGGCCGTCGCGCACAACGGTAACCTCGTCAACGCCGCACGCCTGCGGCGCATGTACCAGGAAACCGGCGCCATCTTTCAGACCAGCAGCGACAGCGAGGTGCTGGTGCACCTGCTCGCGGACCCGCTGTACCGATCCCGGCCGCGCCGCGTCGCACGGGCGCTGTCCGACCTGGAGGGCGCGTTCTCCTTCCTGTTGATGACGAAGTCCTGCGTCATGGCGGCCCGCGACCCGCACGGGTTTCGCCCGCTCTCGATCGGACGTCTCGGGGACGCGTGGTTCTTCGCCAGCGAGACCTGCGCGCTGGACCAGGTGGGCGCCGAGTACGTCCGCGATGTCCGCCCCGGCGAGCTCGTGGTGGCCGACGCCGCGGGATTGCATTCCAGCATGTTCGACGAGCGCCCGGACCGTAAGCCGGCCAGTTGCGTCTTCGAAATGGTCTACTTCGCGCGTCCCGACAGCCGCGTTTTCGGGCGCAATGTGCACGAGGTCCGGGTCGAGTACGGCATGCGGCTGGCCGATGAGCACCCCGTCGAGGCGGACATCGTCATTGCCGTCCCGGACAGTGGCAACTCGGCATCCCTGGGCTATTCGCGGCGCAGCGGCATCCCGCTGGACTTCGGCTTCATCCGCAATCACTACATCGGCCGCACCTTCATCATGCCCGAGGCGGCGGACCGCGCGGCCGGCGTGGATATGAAGCTGGCCGTGCTGACGGAGGTCGTGCGCGGCAAGCGCGTGGTGGTGGTGGACGATTCCATCGTGCGCGGCACCACGGCGCGGCAGCGCGTGACGCGGCTGCGTGAAGCCGGCGCCACGGAGGTCCATGTGCGGATCTCCTGCCCGCCGATCCGCCATCCGTGCTTCTACGGGATCGACTTCCCCACGCGCGAGGAGCTGGTGGCCGGCGCCGGGCAGGAAGTGGAGTCGATCCGCCAGTCAGTCGGGGCGGACAGCCTGGGCTACCTGAGTATTGAGGGATTGCTGGCGCCGTTCACGACCCCGGGCGGGTTCTGCACGGCTTGTTTTTCGGGCGCGTACCCGACCTCCATCGAGGGCATCTGCGGCAAGCAGGCGCTGGAGCGGGGCGTATCCGAACTGGAACTGAAACTCTGAATGCGGTCCGCGGTCCGGCTCTCGCGGCGCGGTACCGCGCCCGGCGCCGCGACGGCGGGCGGCCATGAAAGGCGCATCGATCATGTCGGAGGAACGACACATGACCAAGCACATCTTCGTGACGGGCGGCGTGGTGTCCTCGCTGGGCAAGGGGCTCACCGCCGCGTCCGTCGCGCTGCTGCTCAGCAAGCGCGGCTACCGCGTTCGCCTGCAGAAGATGGACCCCTACATCAACGTCGACCCCGGCACGATGTCCCCGTACCAGCACGGCGAGGTCTACGTGACCGTGGACGGCGCCGAGACGGACCTGGACCTTGGGCACTACGAGCGCTTCACGGGCGTGAACTGCACGCGCGGCAGCAACTTCACCACGGGGCGCATCTTCAGCGCGGTGATCCAGCGCGAGCGCGCGGGGGGCTATCTCGGCAAGACCGTCCAGGTGATCCCGCACGTGACCGACGAGATCAAGGCGGCCATCCGCTCGCTCGACGCGCCGGATGTGGACATCGTCATCACGGAGATCGGCGGCACGGTGGGCGATATCGAGTCGTTGCCCTTCCTTGAAGCCATCCGCCAGTACCGGCAGGAGATCGGCCGCCAGAACGGCCTGTTCATTCACGTGACGCTGGTCCCGTACATCAAGGCCGCCGGGGAACTGAAAACCAAACCCTCGCAGCAGTCCGTGGGGATCCTGCGCACGATCGGCATCCTGCCGGACATCCTCGTCTGCCGCTGCGAACACAGCCTGAGCCACGATCATTTCGACAAGCTGGCCCTCTTCTGCAACGTGGACCGCAACCTGGTGATCGAGGAGAAGGACGTGGCCTTCTCGATTTACGAGGTGCCGTCCGACCTGGCCCGGCAGGACCTGGACGTCTACATTCTGGAACTGATGCACTTGCACGTCGACCGTCTGGACATGCGGGATTGGGATGCCATGCTGCGCAAGCTGCGCGACCCGCGCCACGGCACGGTCGAGATCGCCGTAGTCGGCAAGTACATCAGCCTGCGGGACGCGTACAAGAGCATTTACGAGGCGCTGACGCACGGCGGCATTGCCAACGAGGTCGGCGTCAAGATCCGCATGGTCGAGAGCGAGGATGTGGAACGGCAGGGCGCGGCGACGCTGCTCGACGGCGTGGCCGGCGTGCTGGTGCCGGGAGGTTTCGGAGACCGCGGCATCGAGGGCAAGATCGCGGCCATACGCCATGCGCGCGAAAACGATATCCCGTTCTTCGGAATCTGCCTGGGCATGCAGTGCGCCGTCATGGAATTCGCCCGCAACGTCTGCGGCCTGGACGGGGCGAACAGCACCGAGTTTCGGGCGGACACGCCGCATCCGGTCATCGACCTGATGACGGAGCAGAAGACGGTCACGGACAAGGGCGGCACGATGCGCCTGGGCGCCTGGGAGTGCCGGGTGCAGGACGGCACGCGGGCGCGCGCCTGCTATGGCGAGGAACGCGTCAGCGAACGCCACCGCCACCGCTACGAGTTCAACAATGCGTACCGCGAGGCCTGCGAGGCGCGGGGGATGGTGCTTTCCGGCCTGTCGGCCGACGGCCGCCTGGTCGAGATGATCGAGCTGGCGGAGCATCCCTGGTTTGTCGCCTGCCAGTTTCATCCCGAGTTCCAGTCCACGCCGCTGCGGGCGCACCCGCTGTTCGCGGCGTTTGTCAAGGCGGCGCTGGAGCGCGCGGGGGGAGGCGCGTGAGCGAATCTTAATCTTGATCTCAAGACCAGGAGTGGGAGCGCCCGCAGGATGAGCTTGCCAAACGGAACGGAAATCTGTTTGTCTGGACGAAAAGGGAAGAGTGTTTAGAAGCCATGCCAAAACGCACGGATATCAAGAAAATCATGCTGGTCGGCTCGGGGCCAATCGTCATCGGGCAGGGCTGCGAGTTCGACTACTCCGGCGTGCAGGCCTGCAAGGCGCTGCGCGAAGAGGGGTACGAGATCGTCCTGGTCAACAGCAACCCGGCGACGATCATGACCGACCCCGAATTCGCCGACCGCACCTATATCGAACCCCTGACCGCCGACGTGCTGACCAGCATCATCCGCCGCGAGCGGCCGGATGCGCTGCTGCCGACGCTCGGCGGGCAAACCGCGCTGAACCTGGCCATGGCCCTGTGGTCCGCGGGCACGCTGGAGCGCTACCGCGTGGAGCTGATCGGCGCGCGCGCCGAGGCCATCCGCAAGGCGGAGGACCGCAACCTCTTCAAGCAGGCCATGCAGCGGATCGGGCTCGGCCTGCCGGTCAGCGGCTCCGCGCACACGCTGGAGGAAGCCCTGCGCGTGCGCGACGAGATCGGCGCCTACCCGCTCGTCATCCGCCCCGGATTCACGCTCGGCGGCACGGGCGGCGGCATCGCCTATGACGACGAGCAGTTCCGCGAGATCGCCAAGCGGGGACTCTTCTACAGCCCCACCAGCGAGATTCTCGTCGAGGAATCGGTGCTGGGGTGGAAGGAGTTCGAGCTCGAGGTCATGCGCGACACGAAGGACAACTGCGTCATCGTGTGCTCCATCGAGAACATTGACCCCATGGGCGTCCACACGGGGGACAGCATCACGGTCGCCCCGGTGCAGACTCTGACCGACCGGGAATACCAGATCATGCGCGACGCGGCCATTGCCGTCATGCGCGAAATCGGCGTCGAGACCGGCGGCTCGAACGTGCAGTTCGCGGTCAACCCGGCGGACGGGCGCATGGTCGTCATCGAGATGAACCCGCGCGTTTCGCGCTCGAGCGCGCTGGCCTCCAAGGCCACCGGGTTTCCCATCGCCAAGATCGCGGCCAAACTGGCCGTGGGGTACACGCTCGACGAGATCCGCAACGACATCACCCGTGAGACCCCGGCCTGCTTCGAGCCGACGATCGACTACGTCGTGACCAAGATCCCGCGCTTCGCCTTCGAGAAGTTCCCCGGCGCCGACACGACGCTGGGCACGCAAATGAAGTCCGTCGGCGAGGCCATGAGCATCGGCAAGAACTTCAAGCAGTCCTTCCAAAAGGCGCTGCGTTCGCTCGAAACGGGCCGCGCCGGTTTCGGCGCCGACGGCCGCGACGCGCGGTTCGAGGGGCTGGCGAACGATGAGCTGGCGGGCGAACTGGCGCGGCCGAACGCGCAGCGCATGTTCCACGTCCGCGCGGCCTTCCGGCGCGGCTGGAGCGTGGAGAAGGTGCATTCCCATACGCGCATCGACCCGTGGTTCCTGCGCCATATGGAGGAGCTGGCAAACTTCGAGGACGAAATCCGCGGCACCGGGTCGGTGGAGCGGCTGGCCGCCGACGCGCCGCTGTTCCGTCAGGCGAAGGAGCTGGGGTACTCGGACCGCCAGATCGCGCACCTGCTGGGCTGCGACGAGACGGCGGCGCGCGGCGCGCGCGAGTCCATCGGCCTCACGCCGGTTTACGGGCTGGTCGACACCTGCGCGGCCGAGTTCGTCGCGTTCACGCCGTACTACTACTCGACGTATGGAGACGTGAACGAGGCGCAGCCGTCGGACCGCCGCAAGATCATGATCGTGGGCGGCGGGCCGAACCGCATCGGGCAGGGCATCGAGTTCGATTACTGCTGCGTCCACGCGGCGTTTGCCCTGCGCGCGGCCGGGTTCGAGACGATCATGGTCAACAGCAACCCCGAGACGGTCAGTACCGACTACGACACGAGCGACCGGCTGTATTTCGAGCCGCTCACGCTCGAGGATGTACTCAGCATCTACCGTAACGAACGTTGCTGGGGCGCCATCGTGCAATTCGGCGGGCAGACGCCCCTGAACCTGGCCAAGTCGCTCGAGAAAAACGGGGTCAATATCATCGGCACCAAACCGGACAGCATCGAGGTGGCGGAGGACCGGAAGTTCTTCCAGGAACTGGCGACGCGGCTGAACATTCTGCAGCCGGCCAACGGCCTGGCGAAGTGCGTCGAGGAGGCGGAGGCGATCGCCGAGCGCATCGGGTATCCCGTTCTCATGCGGCCATCCTTCGTGCTGGGCGGCCGCGCGATGATGATCGTCTACGACTCGGAGATGCTCCACAAATACATGGCGGAAGCCGTCGAAGTTTCCGAGGACCGCCCCGTACTGATCGACCACTACCTGGAGCATGCGATCGAGGTCGATGTCGACTGCGTATCCGACGGTCGCACGCACGTGATCGGCGGAATCATGGAACATATCGAGCTGGCGGGCGTGCATTCGGGTGACAGCGCCTGCATGATCCCGGCGCAGAATCTCTCGGCGCGCACGCTGGAGACGATCCGCGCCCATACCCACGCGCTGGCTGGGGCGCTCAACGTCCGCGGCCTCATGAACGTGCAGTACGCCGTGCAGGATGAGACGGTGTACATCCTGGAGGTGAACCCGCGGGCTTCGCGCACGGTGCCGTTCGTGAGCAAGGCCACGGGCGTGCCGCTGGCCAAGCTCGCGGCGCTGGCCATGGCCGGCTTCGATCTCAAGGATCTGGGGTTCACGCGCGAGCCGGTCGCCCGGCAGTGCAGCGTGAAGGAAGCGGTGTTTCCCTTTGTGCGTTTCCCCGGTATCGACATCGCGTTGAGCCCGGAAATGAAGTCCACGGGCGAGGTAATGGGGATCGATCAATCCTTCGGCCTGGCCTTTGCCAAGGCCCAGTTGGGAGCCGGGCAGAGATTGCCGCTCTCAGGTAGGGTGTTTATCAGTGTCAAGGATGATGACAAGATGGCCATGCTGTATACTGCCTCGTGCTTTCACAACCTGGGATTTGAAATCCTGGCCACTAAGGGGACCTCGAAGTTCCTCGCGCATCACCGAATCCCAAGTAGAGAGGTGAACAAGGTAAGAGAGGGCCGGCCCCATGTGGTGGACATGATCAAAAATGGGGAAATTGATCTTATCATCAACACCACGAGCAACAAGAAGGCCGTGGCCGAGTCCTTCTCCATCAGGAGTGCGGCCCTCGCATTTAATATCCCCTATACTACAACTCTTGCAGGCGCCACTGCCACTGCCCTGGCAGTTGAATCGATGATTGAAGGCGAACTCAGGGTTAAGACAATACAGGAATACCATGGGGATTTATGATTGATGATTGGGTGCTGGATGCTGGATACTCGATACTGGAT
>JAQBFL010000533.1:0-4454 GCA_032123415.1 bacterium
AGGTGTTCAGCAACTGGGCATTTTCCCCAAGCTTCGAGGAATCGGACAGGAGTGCTTCTACCAATTGAATGTCGCCTGCGTCCTTGGATCGCAGCAGGTACGTGGCTGCGATCTGTTTCTGCTCGCTGGTCCCGTCGGCGAAGTATATGCGGGCGAGTTCGATGGACGTCTTCCCCTGCAGTCGCGCGGCCGACTCGGCGGCGATCGAGCGCAGCTCGTCGGTTGATTTTTGCGCGACCTCATACGAGTTCTCGTCGCCGGTGATGAGCACGGGAAGGAGTAGTTGCATGGCGATCTCGCCGCGCGATACCGGGCGCTGCAGTTGATGATACAGCGCGTTCGCCCGGGCGTCGGGATCGTCGCGATCGAAGCGCATGCGGCCGTACTGCCGCCTGCCGATGGATTCGCGGTCCGCCGGAAGCAGGTACGAGTCGTTCAGCAGCGCGGCCAGCAAGGGGAGCGAGCGAACGCCGCGGCGGACGATCTTCTGCAGTACGTTCGTTCCCGCCTCCGTGGAGGTGCTGAGCGTCCAGAGACTTGCCGCAGAATACGACAGTTGAGACAGCGCAGCGCCTTGAGACATCGTCAGATCGTCCAGTTCGCGCGCGAGAGCGCGGTCCTCGTCGGTCAGCCCTTCGCCGGCAATGTCAGGCGGCGAGCCGGAAAGGCGCGCCGTCACATTGCTGGACAAGATCTGGATCCCCGGCTGGTTCTTCCATCCCTGTGGATATCGCTGCAGCAGCAGGGTCAGGCCGCTATGAAGCCCTTGCCAGTCATGGTCGGTCAGGAATTTCGTGTAGATCTGACCGTACTGCTGATCGGCCAACTCGTTATATGCCGCAAGAATGACTTGGCGCGGATCGCCCGACAGGGTAAACAGGCGCGCGGCGATGCGGTTGGCTTCGTTCGTGAAGCCGCATTTCCAGGCATGAGCGGACAGAAGGAACGCCGGGGCCTGGTACTGCTTGATGTTCTCCCGTAATGACATTGACCGTCCCCCGAAAGGATCGTCGTCGTCTTCGTCTTCGTCTTCCGATTTCTCCGGGGCGGGCTTCTCTTCCAGAATGTCGAGAAGCCGCGCCAGGTCGTTCGTAAAATCCGTTGCCTTCCATTGGGCGCCCAGCCGGCCGTCCTCGAACATGCGGAGTTGCCGCGCGCGGAGTGATGCGTCGGAAGCCGGCGACTTGCTTGCCTGCGCGTCTTCCCGCCGGATTCGGGCCAGCACGTCATGCCGCCACACGGGCAGCATGGCCGCCTGACCGATCACGGCGAGGCTGGGTCCGTTGGTCGCTTCGTCGAGAATCCAGCCGTTTCCCCGCATCATCAGGGATTGTTGCCAATGCGAGTTAACTCCGCGAACATTGCCATGGAGGATGATGGTTGCGTAGCGGCCGGTCGAAACGTCGGGCAGGCCCAGTGCGAACATCCTCTCAAAACCCTTGGAGTAATCCGGCGTTTCCGCCCGCACGTCGAAAGAGCCGATCAGCAGAGCCGCGAGCGCGATGCACGGTACAATGCGGTATGTCATGGCTTTCTCCTACTTGAATTCTATTGTCGCCTGGACGTTGGTTTCGACCTCTGCTCCGCAGAGCTGGAAGAACTTCGTGAAATTCGCGTCCATGGCGGTCGGATCCGGCGGTTCCTCCCCGAACATCGCCAGGGCGGAGGGCTGCGCGACAAGTTTTTCCCCGTCCAGGCGAAAGAGCAGAAACCGGTCCGCGCGATCCGGAAAAGGGCTGGAGAAGCTGTGGCTGACAATCTGGCCGTCGATCTGCAGTGCGACTTCCATGTCCATCCCTGCGAATTCCTCCATTTCCGACATGCCGTCGTGCGATCCGGCCTTCGCGGCGACGTTCGTGTCGGCCGGAGCCAGCGCGGCGGCGACCAGCGCGGCGGGCATCTGAACCACCAGGCGGCTTGCGTCGGCGCGGGAGAACTCGAAGCGGATCCGCTGGCGAAACACGGCGGGCGCCATGCCCATGTCACTCGGGTCCATTTCCCCCATCGGGCCCATACTCATGACGGGGATGGCCACCTGGTTGACGTTGGTGAACGAGAACACAGCGGCATAGCCCTTGCCCTGGACCTCCTCGCTCTTCTCAAGCTTCACCCCGTCGCCGAACTTCTCGGCGAGCTCTTCCAGTTGCTCCTCGACTTTCTTCCCGCCCCCTTGCGCCATGGCGTAGGCCATGCCGCTTGACCCCGTGCCGAATTGGGAGAACACGAGATAGCCGCTGCCGTCCGGCTTGACGACCACCAGCGTGCGCGCCTTGACGCAACCGCCAACGGCCAGTATCGCAAGAAGCCCGAGCCCTGCCGCCATCAACCGATTCATACAACCTCCATGACGAATTAGGCACCACATGGCTGCGCGGATCGAATCCTGGTCAGCAGCTAGAGGCACGCTATATTATGCACAGGAGTCGTTCAAGAAGAAAAGAAACGCCAATATCTGTTCGCCCACCGTTCGCGTCGCCGTTCGCGTCAACCGACTCTTCCTCGGTCCGGTCAACGAGAGCGGCGACCCTCCATAGGTATTGCCATATGGCGGGTCAACATGTTTCTTCCTCTTTTTCAATGAGAGCGATGTACTGCTTGATCACGTGTTTGGCGAGTTGGGTAGCCAGATGAATAAAGTCCACATTCTGATCCAGCTTGTAGAGGGTTTTTACGCGGTGGTAGTCTTTAAGGTAGCGATCCACGGCGGCTTGTGAATGGTTGCATTCACGAGCTACTTGGGCGGGGTCTTTTTTCTCCAGGATGGCCTTTCGAACGACAAGGCTCTTGTGGGAGACGCAGGTTCCCATATCGTGAAGAGCTCCAGTATGAGGGAGTGTACACTGATGTTGAGTTTCGAATCGTTTACGCATGATGGAGGCCCAGGATCCATGGCGTAGAGTGATCAGTCCGAGATCGCGAGACGACAGGATGCCGCCCTGCTCGTAGGCTTCACGGATCATTCTTGCAATAGATTGTTCCGCGATCCTATTCATGGGGTCCCCATTGGTGAGCTGTTCGACGTCCTGCTCAGAGATCAGGGTTAAGACTACCGGTACGTAGCGGCGACGGGGAGAGTCGCCACGTGTGTTCTTATCCAGCGCGTTCCACAGCACTTGGCCGTGTTGGATTCGGGCTGTTTCCGGAGCAACCGCATCGAATATGTTGATCAACTCGTCGGTCAGTTTCTCGCGCAACGTTGGTCCGAAGAAGCGCGGACACTCGATCGCAAAAAAGTTCATGATCACCGGCTTGAGGAAACGGGCTTTGGCCGACCGATAACGCTTCACACTGTCTGGGGCTTTGATCACGTCGACCTCCGTATCGTTGTGTCTTGAGCCCCTTTTTTGAGGAATGATTTCAGTTCCTTGCGGCGGTGCGGTACGATCTTAACCGTTTGATACAGTTGATGATACGACTCTGTGAGTGTGGTCGATACCTTGACAAGGAAGGCGATGGTATGCACATCATATCCTTCCTCGGCCAGGGCGATGACACGCTTGAATTTGCTGACATAGTTCTGCACGGCCGAGACGCTGTGATTTGTGCTGTATGATATCTCAGAGTACTCCTTGCCCAAGAGCCATTCCTCGACGATCAGAGATCGGTGAGAGATCGAACGGCCCATGTCCTTGATGATCGAACGCAGCGGCAGTATGACGCCTTCTTGTCGCAGGACATCAAGATCGCGAGACAGAGTTCGCTGCCCGCAGTTGAACAGCCGGTTGGCCATGTCTTCAAGCGTAAGCAGGCCGCCCTGCTGGAATGCTTCGACAGCCATACGCTGCATGCGGTGGCGGCGTAGTGAGGGAATGCCTCGCTCTCGCCGGACCTCCAGATCCTCCTTGCCGGCATCGAAGGTCAGCGTGACGGTAACCTGCTTGCTCTCGGCCAGGCGCGTGCTGGGTGTTGCATCAACGGAGATGACTTGGAAGAGTGTCTGTCCGGGTTTGAGCGTACCGCTGGTCTCGAAATACGGAGAGTACACCCGGTAGACTGCGTCCAGCATCGCGGAGGCCTCGAAGGGGGAGCATTGCAGGCCATGAACCATCTCATGGATGAACTGCTGGTCGAGCTGTTTCTGTGAGAGTCGATTCCATTTTGTCAGCGAAGAGTTGTTGATCATGATCAGTATCCTTTCTTGTTCGGGCCGCGCCACAGAGGGGAACTCCGGTCGGGCTACGCCCTCTCTCCATTCCCCTCTGTGGCGCCAACCCACGCTCATGATGACCACAATATACCCTCCCATGCCAAATGGCACAAATATAGGCGGGCAGGCAGCGAGCGGTTGACGAGTTGCCAGAGCAGGAAGAGATCGGCGTGTACGAGTACGTGTACGAGTACGAAAGAGACACATTCCAAGCATTTTCTTCACCGTACTCGTACACATACTCGTACACTTGAATCTCTCTGTCGGTCGACGCGAGAGCGGTTGACGAGTGAGCAAGCGCGAACCA
>JAQBFL010000534.1:0-2571 GCA_032123415.1 bacterium
TGACCACCAGCGGCGGAAGCCCGTACCGGTCTCGCTCGTTCTCCACGCGCTCGATCAAGTCCTCGACGAGGCTTTCTTCATTGACCGGCACCTTACAAGTGTAAGTTGCCTCGTCCTCCTCCGCCGACTCATTGTCTGCCGGCGGCAGCACGTAGTCGGTCGGCGCCATCGAAGTGCAACCCGTCCCCAGCACGGCCAACACCAGCAGCCAAGCGGGCATCAAGTTGGCGAACATGCGACTCACCGCGGTTCAACCTCCGGTCCTGCGGTCCAGGACCACCCTTCGGCAACGTGACCCCAGTGTAAGGCGCCCGCGGGGGCCAATGGGGTAACAAAGCCGTAACAAATCGTCAAAGCATCGTCAAAGCGTTGAAAAAGGGGACTGGCTTCCGAGCGAAGCGAGGTGCCTGTCCCAATCCTGTTCGGCACGAGGATTGCTTGCGCCCAGGCTTTGACAGTACGGCGTGGCGTGGGGCCTGGGAATCGGTCGTTCGTCCACCGGGAAGCCCGGGGGGCTGAGCGGGAACCGCGCAGCGTCAACAGCCGGCTCGCGTGCGCAGGAGCGGTCGGTCAGGACTCCGGCTTGAGTTTCGCGATGTGAGCCAGCAACTCCGCCTCGTCCGCCAGACCCGTGAAGTAGAAACAAAGCATCTCGTACGTGCGAAGCGTCGGTTTCCGGCCCGTCCACAGGGCGATCAACAGGCACGCGATGATGGCCAAGTACGTCTGGATTTCAATCCCGTTCTCACAATGGCTGAGCAGATGCCGGCAGCCCAGCACGTGCTTGAAGAACCGGAAAAACGTTTCAATGGCCCATCGGTGCTTGTAGATCAACGCGATCACTTCCGCGGGAACGTCCAGGATGTCTGTGGCGATCAGGATCGTCTCGCCCTGCTCGGGGCCTCCGCGACCCGTTTTGCCGCTCCGCTTGCGATGCGGCGCACAGTGGATCTCGACGATGCGCATCGGACGATCCAGGCCCGCCTCAACCGCCTGTCCTCCCGTGAAACGCACAGCCGAATCCCGCACAAGGCCTGCCTGCGTCGCCTCCGCGGACAGCGGATGAGCTTCGATCACATCGAACCGTGTGTTGTCGCGAGCCCGACAGACCAGCGACGAACCGATGTCCAGAATGCGCTTGAACAGGGTGAACCGGACGTAGCCGCGATCCATCACATAAACACGGTTGGGTTCGAGGCACACAGCCAGCACGTCCCGCTCACTGGCGTTGGCCTCCGTGAGGTCCATCCGTGTCGGCACCCCTTTGAGAAGTTCGAAGTGCGTGTGCAGTTTGAAGGCTTTGTTCTGATCGTCCTGCCACATGGCCTCCACGAGCTTGGGCAAGGCCGGGAGGAGGGTCCCATCGACCAGCGTGATGACGCCCTTGATGTCGTCGAACGGCGTGTTCTTGGCAAGCGGTGGCAGTTTGTCGAGCAGTTCGCCGATGATGCCGCGGAGCAGATCGGCATCAAAAACGCGCGCGGCTTCGGACAACGAGCCCAAGGCCGCACGCGGGCAACCCAGGATGCGCTGGACCTTCTTCAGCTCGCTGGTCTGTTGAATCCCGCGCAGGCTGGTGACGATGGGATTGAAGAAGTAGAGTAGGATCAGGGCGGCATACTGATCGTAATGGAGCTTGCGGTTCCCGGCCCGATCGCGCTGACAGGCGTGGTCATGCAGCTTCTCGAGCACGGGCAGTAGCAACTTGAAGTGCTTGAAGCCGTGAAGCTGCTCTTCCTTGATCTTGGGTCTTCGCTTCCGTGCCATTCCTCATACAGTATGCGCCAGAAAGCTCCCCTGCGCAAATGAAGTGTGGCGCGATTGCTTTCAGTGTGGCGCGAATGGCTGACTCCCAGCCCCAGGACAGGCAATCACCGTGCCGAACAGGATTGGGACATTCTCTTTTTCGCTCTCGCGTTTTCGGGGGCGCCCGCGTAGCCGCAGCCTTGGACGAATGCCCCGTTCTTCGCGGAACGAAGTGTAGGGGACACCCCAGTTTCCGGCGGCATCCTTACGCCTGCCCCCGATCAACATCGGGGCTCACTGCGGATGAGTCCTACTGCTTCGTCGTGCTCAGCGACCCGCTGCCTTCGATCACGATCTCTTCACCCTCGGCCGTGGTCAGCGTGCGCACGATGTCCACGTCGCCGTTGAGCCCGTCGCTGCTCAATTGCGCGTGCCACACGAACCCGTACTCGAGCAATTCCCCCTCCACCCCACGCAGGTTCGCCGTCAGCCGGACGTCATACTGACTCGCCGTGGCCCCGTTGAGCAGATTCAGCGAAATCGACTCGACCTCCGGGTAGACTTCCGTGATCGCGAACTCCTGGGCGCCGCCCACCTCGCGAATCGTACCCGTCAGCGTCGGCGGTGACGTATCGAAGTCGATCTCCACGTCCGTCGTAAACTGCGGCATCACCTGCTCTTGCTCCTGAAGCCGCGGGTTCACCTTCGACCCCGGGCTGATGAACAGCACGTAGAACCCCGGAAGCCGCCCGACGAACCGCGACAGGTCCACGTTGCTGTTCGGGTTCCCAGGCGGCCGCCGGAACATCCACTGCGCCGACCCCC
>JAQBFL010000535.1:0-2941 GCA_032123415.1 bacterium
CCAGGAGGTTCGCGGCCGACGAATCGGGCGTTGCCGCCAGAATGGTGTCCGCCTCGCGGAACGCATCGTTGGCCTGGCCGGTCAACGAATAGAGTGCGGCCAGACGCAAGCGGATCGCGGCATTCCCGGGCTCATTCCGCAGCAGGTCACGGCTCAGGCGAATGGCCTCGTCCAGTTCACCGGCCTTGACCCGCATGTTGATCAACTCCACGGCGACCCCGAGCAACGCATCGTCCTCATCCGGCAGCAGCCCCAAGACGGCCGACAGGACCGGGCCGTCCGTCTCCGCACCCGCGCCCAATGACGCGGTGTCGGGTGGCGGAGCGTCCGACGTCGGTACATGCATAGGCGCGGCGTCCTCGGCGGGCAAGGCCGGCTGCGGCGTGGCGTTCTGCCCCGCGGGCGCGGAGGGCAGGAGGACGGGCGGCAGCCGACGCCCGAAATCGGTGTAAAGCAGGGCCGCCAGAGCGGCCAGCACCAACGCCATGAAAAGAACCATGGCCGCGTAGCGAAGCAATCTGCGTGTCATGCCCGTTCTCCCTCGTGTTGTTTCAAAATTATGGAGCAACGGGTGCCGCATGTCAACGGCGCCGGCGCGCATGCGCGGGCCGGTGGCTTTCATCGGCATCAGAAACGCCGGCGGGGTTCTGCATGGTTGCCCGACTAGGATTCGAACCTAGGCAAACAGATTCAGAGTCTGTTGTGCTACCGTTACACCATCGGGCAATGGTCGGATCGAGAAGACCTCTCTCCATCAAGACATCAAGATATAGCGGCCCAACCCGCGGCGCAAGTCCGAATTGAACGCGCGCACAAGCTCTTTCTGGCATCCGTCAAAGATCTGTCATGCACCCGCAGGAGGCCAATGGCCGATCGACGTGCCGATCGACGTTGACATCCGCACACGCGGCAGCTACCGTTTCCGCCTATGAACCAAGGCGAGGCAACGGTCCTTGTGACGGGAGGATGCGGTTTCATCGGATCGCACCTGGTCGACGCCTTGTTGGCCGAGGGCCTCGCCGTCCGCGTGCTGGACAACCTGTCTTCGGGACGCACCGAGAACCTGCGGCAGGCCGCCGGGCGCGCGGAGCTCGTCGTGGGCGACGTACGCGACGCCGCGGCCGTCAACGCCGCCATGGCGGGCGTCACGCACATATTCCACGAGGCCGCGCTGGTCTCCGTCTTCGATTCCGTCAACCGCCCGCTCCAGAACCACGAGATCAACATCGGCGGCACGCTGAACGTCCTGCTCGCGGCCCGCGAACACGGCGTGCGGCGCGTGGTCATGGCCAGTTCGGCCGCGGTCTACGGAAACGACCCCGAGCTGCCAAAACGGGAAACCATGCGGCCGCATCCCGCATCACCCTACGCCCTTGCCAAGCTGACCGGCGAATACTATCTCCGGTTGTTCGCCGAACTCTATGGCGTCCAGACCGTGTCGCTGCGCTACTTCAACGTCTACGGCCCGCGCCAGGACCCGTCTTCCCCCTACTCCGGCGTCATCTCGCGCTTCGCGGACGGCCTCGCCGCCGGCCGCACGCCCATCGTCTTCGGCGACGGTCTCCAGACCCGGGACTTCGTATATGTCGGCGACGTGGTGCGTGCCAATCTGCTGGCCATGCGCTCGCGGCGCGCGGGCGGCGGCGAGGCCGTGAACATCGGCACCGGCCGGCGCACCTCGCTGCTCGAACTGCTGGACACGCTGGGCCGCATCGACGGCCGCCGCCCGGCTCCCGAGTTCCGCGAGGCGCGCGCGGGGGATGTGCGCGACTCGGTGGCCGATATCGGGGCGGCCCGCGAGCTTCTCGGCTTTGAGCCCGCCGTGTCCCTCGAAGACGGCCTGCGGGCACTGCTGGAATCCCTCACTCCGCCGCCGCGCGTCTGAACTCGCGCGCGAACGCTTCGATCGTGCCGCGAATGTGAAAGCGCTCCTCGACACGCCGGCGCGACGCGGCGCCCAGCCCCGCCGCCCGCGCGGGGTCCGCCGCAAGCTCGAGGAGGGCGCGCCCCAGCGCCGCCGGGTCGCGCGGCGGCACAACCAGGCCGCTGACGCCATGCTCCACCTGCTCGACCATCCCGCCTACCGCGGTGACGACCACGGGCTTCGACTGACACATGGCCTCTAGCACGCCGCGTGGCAGGCCCTCGCGCTCCACCGACGGCATGACAAACGCATCGGCGGCGCCAATCAGCGCCGCCGCGTCTTCGCGGTAGCCGGTCAGCCGCACGTACGGCGCCACCGCCGGGTCGTCCGCAAGCCGCCGCACCGCCGCATCCCGGACTTCCCCGATCAGGAGCAGCCGCGCCCGCGTATCGCGCGGCCACGTCTTGACGCCCTGCAGCAGCACGTCGACGCCCTTGACCGGGCGCATGTTCCCCGCGAAGGCGACGACAAAGTCTCCCGGCGCCACGCCGAACTCAGCGAGGGACCGCGCCGGCGCAGCGTACCAGGCCGGATCGTGCCCCTTGTAGATGGTCACCAGCCGTTCCGCGGGCAACCGCATGCCTTCGAGATAGCCGCGGACGGCGTTGGAGACGCAGAAGATGCGCCGCAGGCGCGGATGCAGGTACGTCAGCCACGCGGCGGGGTCCCAGCGGCTCAGGTGCCCCATCGTGCCGCGGTACCCGATCACGACCGGGCGCCGCAGCCCGCGCGTCGCGAACAGCGCGGCCGACAGCGTGCGGTTCTCGGGAGCGTAGACCACATCCGGCGCCCAGGCGCCGATCAGCCGCCGCAGGGCCCGCGCGGCCGCGAGGTCGAGCCGGTGACGCACAGGCAGGATGGTGACCGGAACGTCCGCCGCGACGAGCGCGGTTTCCTCCGCACTGCCCGGCCGACAGACCGCATGCACCTCCGCGCCGTCGACGCGCAGCGCCGCCATGACCGCACGCTCGGAACGGTCGTAATGCATCGACACAAAAAGAACTCGCACGCCTGTAT
>JAQBFL010000536.1:0-3958 GCA_032123415.1 bacterium
AACATCGAGGTGCTCAAGAAGTTCCTCGATGTGGAAATCGCGGTGACGAAGCTGGACCGGCCGGTTTGGGACATCGTCATTTCATCCGCCTCCGTTCCGGCCTCGGAGCGAGCCGGAACTCCGGCGTGACAAGGGGAGATGAGTTGTGAAATCGAGAGAGTTGCAGAACCTGGGCATTCCCAAGGGAGAACCGATCGGACTGGCTCTGGAGGCCATTGGTGAAGTGATGACGGCAGGCATGGCCAGGGATGCCGTACGCGCCAAGATCATGGCCATTGCCGAGAAGCCCGAGGACCACGTGAGCGATCCGGTCTTCGGCAAGCTCGCCTCCTGCCTGATCAAGACCGCAACGGCGCGAGCCAGGTTTGAGCAGCGCTCAGAGCCTGCTCCGTACCGCCGATGGGGAACGGACATGGAGGCCCAGTCCATCCAGCAGATGGACAACGCCTGCAAGTTGCCGGTTTCCGTGGCCGGCGCTCTGATGCCGGACGCTCACATGGGATATGGCCTGCCGATTGGCGGTGTGCTCGCCACCAAGGGCGCCGTGATCCCGTATGCGGTCGGCATGGACATCGCGTGCCGCATGAAGTTGACGGTCCTCGACCTGCCGGTATCGTCCATCCGCGGCCAAGAGGGACGGCTGCGCAATGTTCTTGAGGAGGCGACGAGCTTCGGTGTGGGTGGAGGATTCTCTCCGCGCAAGGATCACCCCGTGATGAACGAGGACTGGTCGTTCAGCCCGGTGACAAGGCAATACAGGGACAAGGCATCCTACCAGCTCGGGTCGAGCGGATCCGGCAACCACTTTGCCGAATTCGGTACGCTGACGCTCAAGCAGGATGACCTCGGCCTGAAGGCTGGTGTCTACTGTGCGCTCCTCAGTCACAGCGGCAGCCGCGGGACCGGCGGTCAGGTTGCCACGCATTACAGCAAGTTGGCCATGGAACTGCACCCCGAGCTGCCGCGCGAACTGATGCAGCTCGCGTGGCTGGATTTGGATAGCGCTGCCGGACAGGAATACTGGCATGCCATGGAGTTGATGGGGCGATACGCCGCCGCCAATCATCTGCTGATTCACCGCGCGATAGCCAAGCTTCTCGGCGCCAGTGTTCTGCTGGATATCGAGAATCACCACAACTTTGCCTGGAAGGAAAGGCACTTCGGGGAGGATGTCATCGTTCACCGCAAGGGCGCCACTCCCGCTGGCAAGGGAACGGTCGGTATCATTCCGGGATCGATGGCCACCCCAGGATACGTTGTGCGCGGCAAGGGAGTTCCGGAGTCCATGAACTCCGCCTCGCACGGCGCCGGCAGAAGGATGAGCCGGACGGCGACCCGGAACACGTATAGCTGGAACGACGGGAAGAAGTTCCTGGCTGAACACGATGTCGTCCTGATCTCCGCCGGCCTCGACGAAGTGCCCATGGGATACAAGGACATCGAGTCGGTCATGGCCGCCCAGCGCGATCTGGTTGAGATCGTTGCGAGATTCGACCCGAAGCTGGTCAAGATGGCGCCGGAAGGCGAACAACCGGAAGACTGAGACGCTCCGCATCATCTATGGCCCTGAGTTCACTGCCCCCGATCACATGGCGCGCCTGCGTTCCCGTAACTTGGCCGGCAGCCCCCTGATTGCCTGAAGACGGTCGCCTAATCTGGTACGGAAATCGGCCTTCGCCGTTTCGCTCAGGAATGAACGCCGAATGAGATCGCTGGCTGTATCCTCCCTGGACTGAAACTGGTCCAGCATCCGTTCGGCACGCGCCATGTTCATCCCGTAGATCTCCGCTAGATGCAGGAAATCCGATCGGCCATAGAACGCGTTCTGGCGAGAATGCTCGCTCTCATGTGAGTCGAACAGATCGAGGGCGGTCCGCCCCTCTTCAGGGAAGTGGAGGGACGTGCAGATCAGGTCGTAGGCCGGTGTCAGGATGTAGTCTGCCTTGATCATCTCATCCGCAGCACGCGGTGCAGTTGGAGTTGCAGCCGTACGGGCAAACCGTCCCGCAGAATCCACTGGCCCAGGTCCGCCGCCGCCAGCCGCCCGCGGGCCGGACTGAACAAGACTGCGGCACAGCGCTTCACGATCCCGGTACGACGCACAAACCTCCGCGCCCACTCGTAGTCCTCGCGCCCCGTCAGCACGAACTTCACCTCGTCCCGCGGCCGGAGCCGGGCGAGGTTGGCGGGGTCGAATGCCGCATGCTCGCCGCTGCCGGGCGTCTTGACGTCCATGATCGTCACCACGCCCTCCGGCGCCAGGGAAATGTCCAGCGTCCCGTTGGTCTCGATCAACACGGGCCGCTTGAGGCGCGCGGCCAGGCGTCGCGCCAGCTCGGGTGCGCCCGGCTGAAGCAGCGGTTCGCCCCCGGTGATTTCCACGATCGCGGCCTTGCTCTTCGCGGCGCGACGGACGATCGACGCCACGCTCTCGACCGTCCCGCCGGTCCACGCCTCCGGCGTATCGCAGTACGCGCACCGCAGATTGCAGCCGGCCAGTCGGATGAAGAAGCACGTCAGGCCGGCCCACGTAGACTCGCCCTGGATCGACTCGAAAATCTCATGCACCGTGACAGTTTGCATGCGGTCAGAAAACGCCCCTGACGCCGAAACTGACGAAGTGTTCGCCGTCCAACAAGATCGAGAAGCCGCCGCCCAATTCCCCGGACTGCACGCTCGCCGTCCATGCGACGGCAACCCGTGTCGCGGCCATAATCGCCAATCGTCTCATGGCAGACCTCCCATGGTGTTCGCATGCAACCAACCATGAACCTACGCTTTGGCCGCCCGCTTGTCAATCTGGCCGACTATCGGCGGTTCTTGCATTCGGCTCCGGATGCTGGTAGCCTCATCGACAGCGAGTAACAAGAGGTGTCTACCATGAAGCACGTGCAGGTTCTCGATTTCGCCTTGCAGATGGAAAAGGACGGAGAGGCCTTTTACCGCCAGTGCGCCGCCGGAACGGCGGACAAGGGCGTGGCCGCCATTCTAACGCGTCTTGCCGATGCCGAAGTCACCCACATGAAGGTCTTGCGCGCCATCAAGGAAGAGCGCAAGACGGATCTTCCCAAGGCCGTCATTCGCGCCGACGTGAAGAACATCTTCGCGAAGATGCTTGCCGCCGGCGACCGCTTCGGAGGCGAGAAATCCGAACTGGACCTCTACAAGCGCGCACTCGAAATGGAGGTGAAGAACCGCGATTTCTACACGGCGAACGCGGCGGTCATGGAGCCGTCCGGCGGTCGGGATCTCTTCATGCGGATTGCAGCCGAAGAGCAGATGCACGTCGATTTCGTTCAGGGCATCGTGGACTTCGTGTCCCGCCCTGAACCCGGCAACTGGCTCGAAGATGCCGAGTGGTACCACACCGAAGAGTACTGAGAGACGGTTTCACGCATGTCGGGCGAACGCAAGAACCGCGAACTCGGGATTGTCTACCGCATCTCGCAGGCCATCACCCAGCAGCACGACATTCCGGCGCTGCTCAACGATGTCCTCGACATCCTCGAGACCGAAATGGGCATGCCCCGCGGCACCCTCACGCTGCGCCGCCCGGACACCGATATCTTCGTGATTGAAGCCTCCCGCGGCCTGACCCACGAGGAGCAGCGCCGGGGCCAGTACAAGCTCGGCGAGGGCGTCACGGGGCGCGTCGCGGAAACCGGCGAACCGATCGTCATCCCCGACATCGCCCGCGATCCGCGCTTTCTCAACCGGACGCAGTCCCGCACGCGCGAAAAGGTCGCCTTCATCTGCGTGCCCATCGTGCACCAGCGCAGCATCATCGGCACGCTGAGCATCGACCGGCCGGCGGCGGACGAGGCCTCGCTGCGGCACGACATGAACTTCCTCAGGCTGGTGGCCGACCTCCTGGCGCAGGCCGTGCAAAGCATCCGCGACCAGATCGCCGAGCACGACAGCCTGATGGCCGAGAACAAGCGCCTTCGCCGGCAGCTCG
>JAQBFL010000537.1:0-4199 GCA_032123415.1 bacterium
CGCCGCTGGCGGTGGTGCGCCGCATCACGCTGCCGCTGATCGCGGCGAACCTCGTGGCGGGCGCCCTGCTGGTGTTCGCGTTCTCGATGCTCGAGGTGTCGGACAGCCTCATGCTCGCGCAACGCGAGGATTTCTACCCCATCACCAAGACGATCTACGAGCTGTTCCAGCTTATTGGCGTCGGCCGCTACACGGCCTCCGCCCTGGGCGTCTGGGGCATGCTGTTTCTGGCCGTGACGCTGATCGGCGCCAGCCTGCTCCTCGGCCGCAGACTCGGAGCGCTGTTCCGCGTGTGAATGGAAAAGAAAAGGAGATAGCACGATGCAATGCCCACTGTGCAAGAAACACACCATGGCGCCGGCCGATCTGGTTCCCGGCCTGACCGGGAAAACGTGCAGCGAGTGTTCCGGGGTCTGGCTTGATCGCGCCAAGTATGATGCCTGGCGCGCCAAACAAGCAGGAGACTTGCCGGAAACCAACACACCCGCCCAATTCGCGATCTCTGACACCCGAAAGGCCAAGATCTGTCCGCAATGCGGCCACTTGCTGCTTCCATATCGCGTCGGTCATGGCCTGTCGTTCTCCATCGACTACTGCGGGGCCTGTGGCGGAGTGTGGTGCGATCGCGGCGAATGGGACGCGATCAAGGCCAAGAATCTGCACGACAACCTCCACGACATCGTCTCGCAGCATTGGCAGACCGCCGTGCGGCAAGCGGGCGTGCAGGAGTCAATCGAACAGACGTACGCACGGCACCTTGGAGCGAACTACGCGAAGGCGCAAGAAGTCAGAACTTGGTTGCGCGGGCAGCCCCAGAAGGCACTGATTCTGGCCTACCTGGCCGACACAAAGCCGGAAGGCAGATGACCGGCAGGTGGCCTTATGAATGGCGATGAACTGGGTATCCCCTTTACTCTAGAGCCTGTCCCGTAAGGGCCATTTTTTGGAACCGGCGGTGATCGGAGCATGGAGCGAGAGCGAGATGGGGCCGGAATCGGATATGTTTGGTGAATTTCGGTCAAGGACAAGGCACAGGAGGGTCAATTTGGGCAGACTGTCCCCGTGCGAATGGGGTCGAAGGTGCGTTCGCCGCGATTTACGCGGCTTCTTGCATCGCCGAGGCCTGTGGCAGTCGCGCAATCAACCACAGATTATGAGCCAACACGGCCCAAGCGACCGCCAGTTGCCGATGCGCGAAGCCTTTGCTGCGCATTCGGGGACCCAGAAAGTCGTTTTTCAAGATTCCGATCCGGCCTTCGGTCTGAGCTCTGCGCCGCTGAATGCTGCGGAACTTGCGATCTTTCATTCGCTCCGTCAACTCGTGCGGATCGCGCGGGCAAACCGCATCGCCAATCCCCTGTGCGCGCAGCCATTGATGATTCGCTTTGCTGGCGAACCCCCGGTCGGCGCCCACGAAGTCGGGATATCGCGTGAACACCGTCTTGATGCGCGAGAGGCTTTCTTTCATCAGCACAATGTCGCCGCGGCTGATTTCTTTCTCCAGACTCCAATCCACGATCAGTCCATCGGACTGTTCGGCCAGCAACAGCGTGTTGCCGAACTCCACCTCCGCGTCCGCCTTGTTTCGGACAATCACATGCACATCCGGTTCGTAGAGCGAGAGAATCTTTTCGGCGTTCGGCACTTTTCTGCCGCCGATGATGCGCTCATGCGCCTGGCGGATCGCCGCGGGCAACTGTTCCACGACCCCGGCAATGCGCGTGAGGATGCACTGGACTTCGCCTTCGTGCAAGTCCGTCTGCTCTCGCCAGTCGGATTGGAGTCGGCTGCCGTATCGCTGGGCATGCTCCTTGACCACAGCGCTCAAGCGTTTCATCCGCCGCAAGACGGTCTTGCGACGCTTGGCGCTGTGTGCGCGCCGGCGGCTCTGACTCATTTCAATGCTGAGCCGATTCGCCTCGCGCAGGAACCGGTCCGGATCCGGCATGCGGTGTTTCAACCCGTGCTTTCGAATGACTTTCACCGCTTTCAGAAGCGTGCGCATGCCATCGCGCAGCAAGACCCAGTCAGTCGGAAAATGAATGTTGGCTTCCACGCATGTGGTGTCCGAGAGATACACCTCCATACTCAGGGCGCGCTCCAGGTCCAGGCGCTGCGGTTCCTCGACGGCGGTGCGATTCAGTCGGTTGACCAACTCCCGCACCTTGATCTCGGGCAAGAGTTTGTCATAGCGCTCCAAGGTGCTCTTGGTGGGAACTCGAATCATCTCCAGTCGGCCCACCGTGCAGAACCACTGCAAGAGCGCGCTCTCGGCCAATCGCAGACTGAAGGGCCGCAACTCTTTTCCAATCAGTTGCCGAGCCAGATTGCACCGCAATGCGCGACGGCACATGATTGCGCAGTTGCACAGCGCCTTGCCCGAGGGCTGACGAAACGCCCGGCCATCCTTTTTCGCCGCCTCCTGCCCTCTCTGCTGCCAGAGTGCGACGGCCTCTTGAACGAAGGACTGCTCGATTCCGGTGCTTCTCAACAGTTCGTCCATCCGATACAAACGCCTCTCGTTCTCCCGGTAATCGGCATTGCCGACGACCACCGGCAACTGCCGCCGCAACTCCAACTGCTCCGCACTCCACTGCTGCATTTCTTCTCCTTTGCGTTGACAGATCATGTGAAGGGTTATACTCTACGGACATCCGTAGATCAAGAAAGGAGTTTTCGCAATGGGCTATCCGACCAAGATTCAGTTGATCAGTCGGCAGAAGGGCAAGCAGTGGTACGTCAACTTTCCCAACGCGTTGGCCGAGGCGATGGACTTCGTCAAAGGCGAAACTGTCGAGTGGACCGTGCTGTCCACGACTTGTCTGCAGATGAAACGCCGTTGCTCAAAAGACACTGCGAAACACACGCAAACGAAGCGTGTCGACGAGCTATAAACGATCAATTTCGTCGCGATCGGTCTTTCTTGCGCTTCTTGCTCTCTCCTCCATGCTCCTTTTCACCGTCAACTAAAAGAGCACATGCTTGCGGGACAGGCTCTAGCCTGCCCCCAGGGGGGCGTAGCCGCTGGCGCAGAGACCTCGGCCTGGCTCGGAGTATGGAAGAGCGGGTAAGGAAGCCGTCACGATAGCTGCCAAGCCATCACACGTACCCCGCAGGGACGAACACCGCGTCCGGATGGGTCTCTTTGTGCTTGGCAATCGCGTAGATCTCTTTCCAGCAGGCAATGACGTTTTTCCGCTCCGGTATGGAGATGTCGAGGGCTTGACGGAGCCTGGTCAGGTTGCGGGAGGGAACGCTCGGAAACAGATGGTGCTCCACGTGCTCGTCCAATCCGCCGTAAAAGAACTTTGTGACGGGAGACACCTTTACGCCACGAGTGCACAGCCGTTGATCGGTCGAGTTGTGCATCATGGCGATATGCTCGGTGCGATGATAGACGGCGGCGATGGCGTGGCCGACTTGAGGTCCGAGCATGGTAAGGAGGATCAGATCCCAACGCCAAAGCACGATAAAGGCCGCCAGGGCGGCGACGTTCATGAGGAGAACGGCGAAGGACTCACGCCGAATGATCTTCAGGTCCTTCTCGCTGCACCGGGCCAGGATCATCGGATCAAGCCGCCCTCGCGTCCGCTGGATCAATGCCCACAGGGCCTTGAAGAAACCCGGAATTCCAAGCGTCACCAAGGTATACAGCATGCTCAAGAGTTCCCGTCTTACCCACCTTGTGGTCAGGTCCTCTGGAAAGCCCGGTTCCGGATCCACGCCCCGCACCATGGTGTAGCGATGGTGGATCACGTGGGATACCCGTTGATTCCTCGCCCCCCCTTTCCATAGAACATGGATCAGGAAGTAGATACCGTCGCTCAACCAGTCCAGGTGGTGCGGAAACACGCTCTTGTGTCGCATCTCGTGCTCGATGCCGCTAAGGAAACCGACCAGCCAGCAGTAGGCAAGAAAGGGAATCACCGCGAGCAGGATATGCTGCCGGCCGGCGAACACGGTCAACCAGCCGGTCCCCACGACAAGGCCCAGGTGCACCGCAACGCGCACGCTTCCCTCCAGCGTACTCGGCTTGCTCAGCCGATGCAGAGTTTCGCGATCGACCTTTGGCCGATCCCACTGCTTCACCACCTCGTTCCACTCTCTATCTTTCAGCTCACTGCGCGATACAAACCGAATATCCATTGTTCCCGCCTGCGCACGTTCTGGCCGCTATTCGCATGAGGTTTGAGCCGACT
>JAQBFL010000538.1:0-4699 GCA_032123415.1 bacterium
GGCGAGGCCACCCTGAACTCCGGGAAGTACCGGATCCGCATCGACGGCAAGCCGCACACCCACATGCCGGACGGCCAGAAGGAACCGACGGACCTCTACGACATGACCTCCGCGCGCTTCAATGGCAACTGGAACTACCACAAGACCATCGTGGACAACCTCGATGCGAGCGTTCCCCATGTGCTGGAGATCGAGCCCGTCCTGGACGGGAACGCGGAGCAGGAACTGCGCATCGAAAGCCTGTGCGTGGCGGGGGGCGTCGCCGAGGTCAAGGCTCTGCGGACAGTGAAAAACCCATGACGGCTGACGCACCGAACAACCCATAAGGAAACAGGAAACATGCAAACAGGACAAGAAAACATGAAGAACAGGCTGATCATCTGGATGCTGGTCGCGGCGTCAACGGCCCTGTTGGTTGCCCTGACCGGCGGCCTAGCGCTCGGAGGCGCTCTCGCCCCGCAAATCCTGGCGCAGGCGCCGGAGGCCAGACTCGACCGCACGATCGCCAAGGTGGAGTCCTACCAGGGCGCCACACTGCTCAACACCGACACCACCAGCCCCTACAGCTACACCTGGAGCGGCGTGGCGGCAGGGAGTTACACGCTAACGGCGAAGGCGTACGATAACGCGGGCGCCGTGGCCGCATCGAGCGCCATCAACGTGACCGTGATGCCACCCAACGTGGTGCCGCCTACGACGAGCAATCCGCGCGTCTATGCCGGCACGAATTTGACGGGCATCGAGTTGCCCATGGGCGGGATCGGCGCCGGGTACGTTTACATGGACGGCGCGGCGCAACGCACCAAGTGGATGTTCTGGGAGGCCTGGACCAAAGCTCCCGTCATAGACAGTTTTTTCGCGGTTCGGATGCGGGTGGGCAACGACATGCCCATCGTTCGCGCCTTGCAGACGATGCCGATCGGCGACCTGAAGGGGCTGGATTCGCTGACCTTCATGGGCGAGTACCCCTTTGGTCGCTACGATTTCCTGGATCCGGCTTGTCCGGTCAAGCTTTGCCTGGAAGCGTATAGTCCCCTTGTTCCGCCCGGTGAGAAGGACTCCGGCATTCCCTGTGCCATCTACAACCTGACGGCCGAGAACACCCACCGTGAAGCGGTGGAGGTCAGCTTCCTCGCGACGCAGCAGAACGCCATCGGGTTTCGCAAACAATACGTGGGCAACTCGAACCGGGTTGTGCGTCTGGACGCGGCCACGATCGTGGAGATGACGACAAGCCAGCCGCCGGATGGTCAAGAGTTCGGCAGTCTGGCTCTCGTCGCGATGGCTCCCGAGGCGACCGCCTGCGCATCCTGGGACAATCTGCCGCGCCTCGTCGAAAGGTTTGCCGATGACGGACGCGTTCAAGGGCCCCTTTCTGCCACGATCCCGGCTACCGGGCAAACCGTCAACGCCGCGATGGCCGTGCCGTTCGTCTTGAAGCCGGGCGAGAAACGCACGGTGACGTTCGCGCTCACCTGGCACTTCCCCAACGTGCGTCAGAAGTGGGGATCCTTGACAGCCGAGAAGTTCTGGGGGGGGAATCGCGACTGGTCCGCCACCGCCGTGGGACCCGAGAAGTTCTGGGGGGGGGACTGGTCCGCCACCGCCGTGGGACGCCAGTATGCCAACTGGTGGCCGGGCGCCCTCGCCGTGGCCAAAGACCTGGTCGCGCGTCTCCCGGAACTCGAGGGACGGACGCGTCTGTTTCACGACACGCTCTATGCATCGAATCTGCCGCGCTGGCTGCTCGACGGTCTGAGTTCGCAGATCGCCATCTTGCGCAGTCCCTCCTGCTTCTGGAACCGCGACGGCTACTTCGGCTGCTTCGAAGGCTTCCGTGAAAGGGACATGGCCAAACATGACATGGACGGCAACTGCAATCACGTGCTGCAGTACGCCCAGTTGCACGCCTACCTGTTTCCCTCCATCGCCCGCAATTTGCGGGATTCCGAACTCGCGCTGCAACACGCCGACGGCAGGCTGTCCCACCGCCAGACCGGGGCGTATCACGGTCCGATACCGGCGCTTGACGGCTCTTGCGGCGCCGTGCTGGGGGCCTATCGCGAGTACTGCATGAGCGCCGATTCGGCGTGGCTGAACGGAACTTGGCCCAAAGTGAAGAAGGCCATGGAGTCCATCATTGCCACTTGGGATCGCGATGAGGACGGGGTCTTGGGCGGCTCCCAATGGACGACCATGGACGATGTCGTTACCGGCAGCACGACGTGGTTGGGCTCGTTGTATCTGGCCGCCCTGGGCGCGGCCGAGCGTATGGCGCAGCTCCAGAACGACGCGACCACGGCCGATCGCTACCGGGGAATCCGGTTGCGCGGTTCGAGCAAGCAAGACACCACGCTGTTCAACGGCGAGTACTATATCCAGAAAGCGGGCGGGGGCGCGAAAATCGGTACGGGGTGCGTCAGCGACCAACTCCTGGGCCAATGGTGGGCCCACCAGCTCGACCTCGGCTGGCTCTATCCCCCGGACCACGTGCGGACTGCACTGCAGAATATGGTACGCTACAATTTTTCCCCGTCATTTCAGGGCGTGGATCGCAAGGGCGTGTGCAAGCATGCCAGCGACGACGATGGCGGCATGATGATGATCACGTGGCCCAAGGGAGGCCGGCCGGCCCCGACATTCGACCATGTTTCGCATTGCTGGGCGGGCAGCGAGTACGCCGTGGCGGCGTTGTTGATCCAGAGCGGGCTGGCGGACGACGGCTTGAAGATCGCCAAGGCGGTGCGCGACCGCTACGACGGCCGGAAACGGGATGAATGGACGATAGAGCCGGGCGGCAATCCTTTCGGCGAGGTGGAATGGGGCATGTTCTACACGCGATCGCTGAGCATCTGGTCGCTCCTGACCGCCTGTCAGGGCTACCGCTACGATGGGCCTGCGGGCGCCATCGGTTTCGATCCGGTCTGGAGCCCCGGTGATCACGCGAGTTTCTTCACGGTGGCCGAGGGCTGGGGGCTTTTCACCCAGAAGCGCGACCAAAGCAGCCAGACGGACACGCTCGAACTCCGGCACGGCCGATTGCGGCTCAGTGCCCTGACGTTTAGTCTCCCGGTGCCCGCCGACGGAGTGCGATCGTATTTGACGGTTGACGGCGTGGCCGTCATGACAACGCCGCAGTCTGACGGGCAGCGAGTCACGCTGCGATTGGAGCAGCCGCTTGAGATGCAGGCGACGCGCAAGCTGGTTGCGCGGTTCGAGTTAACCGACGATTATGGCAAATGATACAGTGACAATGAAGACTCTACTGTCGATTGCGTTGGGTGTTTCCATGTGCTGCCTGCTGCCATCCAAAGGGATGGCAGCCGACGCGGCGAAGCCGGCGCTCTTCACCATTGTCAGCGCCCAGTACGGCGCCGGCGACAAGTGGTCTGATGTGAGCGACAAGGTCAAGGCGGCGGTCAAAAACGATGCCCTGATCATCGACCCAGCCAACGGCATTTTCGGCGACCCCATCGGGGGGGCGAAAAAGTCCCTCAAGGTCGTCGTCAAGTACAACGGCAAGGAGGTCGCCTTCCAGACGGGCATCAACGGCATCGCGGGGAATTACGTTGTCTTCAGAAACCAGACCGCCGGCGAGTTCGCGATTTTTCCGCATTGCACCACCCCCTCGCGCATCGCGATCAACGGGATTCAGGTTGTGGCGGGTGAGAGAGCCATCTCTATTAATTTCACGGCGCTGAGTGATGCGTCGGCTGTGCTGGGGTCCGCTGACGTAGCCGGGGTGATTCCCCGCGCGAATTGGAATAATATCCAATATAACGACAACACCTACGGGTTCAACCCGAAGGATGACACCGGTACGACGCTAGAGAGCACCTACGTGAATTGCCGGCTGAAGTCCGGCTAACAGGAATCCAACACTCATGAAAACTACGACCGCACTACTCCTCGCCGGCTTGCTTACGCTCCCTGTCTGCCTCCAGGCCGCCATCGTGGTCAGCGGGCAAGACTCGACCAACTCGCTCGCCTACGCCGGGGTGACGAGCGCCGCCAACCCGATCCGATCCGCCATGTTTGCCTGCGCTCCCAAGGTGCTGCGCACAGCCAACGGCGAACGATGGGTGGTCACCGCTCATCTGGACAGCGCCGGGCTGAGCAACGTGGTGGTGACCGCCTCCGCCGCCCCGTGGGGCGACGGGCCGCCGCAATCGAAGGGCAACCTTGCCGCCGGCAAGGCGGAACTCGAATTCGAAATCCCGCCGCTGCCGGCTGGCGAACCGCTCCGTGTTCAGATCCGGTCGGCCGCCGGGGTGAAGGACTTCGACGTGAAGTCGCTCGCGCCCCCCAAGCCTTGGACCGTCTATCTCACGCAGCACACGCACACGGACATCGGCTACACCCGGCCACAGACGGAGATGCTGCCCGAAAGCCTCCGATTCCTCGATTTTGCGCTGGATTACTGCGATCTGACCGACGATTACCCTGACGATGCGAAGTTCCGTTGGACTTGCGAAACGTTCTGGGCCGTGCGCGAGTTTCTGAAATCGCGTCCGCCGGCTCAGCTCGAGCGTTTGAAACGCCGGGTGCGGGAAGGCCGGGTGGAAATCGCCGGCCTGTTGCTGAACCTCTCGGAAATCGCGACGGAGAGTTCGATCCGGGCGTCGCTGCAAAGTCTGCGCGCCCTCGAGGGCGATCTCCGTCTGCCGGTGGTCACCGCCATGCAGAACGATGTGAACGG
>JAQBFL010000539.1:0-11532 GCA_032123415.1 bacterium
GCGACCCGTGATGCTCGGCAGAACTCCCTGGCGCTCGTTAGCCTGAGAGCACGCCGGTGGACGACAGCGGCGAGCGAGGCCGACGAGTACGAGTATGAGTTCCCGAACCGCACCGAATTCCCTTGTTCCCCAAACCGAGCGGGACTATGATTTCTTTCCAGATTACAGGGTGTGTCCCGGCAGGACGTGGCGAAAAAAGCCTGCGGCAATTTGCCGCGGCGATGTCGCCCGGTCGGCGAAAGGAGAGGTGTGGTATGAAGATGCGATGCGTCACGATTCCGATCCTATCCGTGCTCATGGCGGCACAGGGGTTCACGGCTTCCGCCCAGCAACAAAGGCCGCCGCAACAGCAATCCGCCCCGCAGCAAAGGCCGCCGCAACAGCGATCCGCCCAGCAGCAACCCCAGCAGCAGCAGACGCCGAGCCAGCCACCGCGCAACTCAGGCCATCACTCAGGACATGGCGGAAGCGGGGGGGATGCCTTGGCAGCGGGGCTTCTGGGGGTCGCCCTGGGAGCGGTGTTGCTCGATGCGGCAGCACCCGGTCCCGGTCCGGGGCCCGGCGTCCCCACGCCACCGGTTCATCCTCCTCCGGGAGTTCCCCGGTACAGCATGGTGGGATCCCTGCCGCCCGGGTGCCGGCCTGTTTACGTGGATGGCATGGCCTACTACGTCACACCTGACGGGACGTATTTCCGCCAGGCTCCCGGCGGGTATGTTGTGACGCCGCGTCCACCGGAGCGCTCGGTGGTCTGGACTCCGCACCCTCCGTACGGGACGCCGCCCACGCCTCGCGTGCTTCCCATCTCACCCGTGCTCACGCCGTCTGATTCCCCCGCGGTGCGGACCGTATGGCTCACGAATCCGAACGGATCAAGGTCTCCGGTGGCGCTACTCGCCGCCGATGGCGGGATGTGGATCGGCCCCAAGGGCGAGTATTACCCGTCCGTTCCGACGCAGGAACAACTGCTGCCTGTGTATGGCATGCAGCCGAACGTGACACGGAGCGTGACGGAGGCGCCGCCACCGCAATCCGCGCAGGAGCGAGTCACGACCACGGTGTGGATCGTGAACGCCAACGGCTCGCGAACGCCCGTCAAAATCGAGCCGGCCGACGGCGGCATGTGGAAAGGCCCCAAGGGCGAGTTCTACGAGACGCTGCCGACCGAGGAGCAGTTGCGCGCCGGGTACGGGATTGCCCCCTAACGACACGGGCTGTCCGTACACTGCGGCCAGGCGCCTTCCGGCAGGGGCGGCGCCTCGCGGCCGGCTCGGGGAAGCGTGCCGCTGAGTTCCTGTTTCCAGTGCGCCACATCGCCGGCCGGTCCATAGCAGTAGAGCATCTTGAGCGGCCAGCCCCCGGTGTTCGTCATCTGGTGGAAGACGCCGCTCGGAATGTAGACGGCCTGTCCGGCCTGCACCTCGCGCCGTTCGTCGCCCAGGCACATCTCGCCCGTTCCTTCGATGACGAAGTAGACCTCTTCCTGCGCCTGATTGTGCCACGGCACCTGTCCGCCCTTCGGTTCGAGCGTGACGAACCCCATGCTGAAGTTCGACGCCAGGATCGGCGCCGCGCCTCCCACCATGTTCTGTGTCCTGCGGCGCGCGGGATAGGTGCGCCCCTCGATGCGGCTCAGGTCGGAAACGATCATCGCCCGGTCTCCTCCTTCTTGCCGAGAAAGAAGCTCGGCGTCTTCTCCTTGCGCAACATTCTGTGCAGCATCAGGGCGAGCTCGCGCGCGTGGTAGTCTCCCCACATGCTGCACTCGCCGCATGGAACGCGCCTGCCCCGCGGCACGAAGTCCCACCCGTTGGGGCGGTGATACACCGCGTGCAGGATCAGGCCATGCTGCGCGGGATCGAGGCTGAGGTACGGCTCCGAAAACAGCGCGCGGGCCGTGGTCAGAGCGGCCTGGCGGTAACGGGCGCCCGCTTCGGCGTCGCCGCGCGCTTCGGTGTACCGCCCCAGCCGCAGCAACCCCTGCGCGGCGATGGCGGCCGCGGAGCTGTCGACCGGCTCGAACTCGTTGAACGGATCGGCGGGCCTGGCACGATAATCCCCGAGGCTCGCCAGGCCGGGCGCGCCGGTGTCCCAGTACGGAATGCCATCGGCCGCGGTGTGCGCGATGTAGAAGTCGCACGTCACCCGCGCCGCACGCTCGAACAGGCGCTCGATCGCCTCCCGTCCGCCGGCTTCCGCCAGCTCGCCGTCGGCCACCTCGCCGAGGAACTCGAGCTGCTCGGCGAACCCGCACATGATCCACGCCAGCCCCCGCGTCCAGGTGCTGTACGGCGAGAAGCCCTGCTGCGAGCTCGGGCAGCGGTAGCAGCCGTCGTTGACGTTGAAGATGCTTTCGTGCGCCACGCGGCCGGCCACATCGTAGGCGTCGCGCCCTTCGCCGTAGTAGACGTTGAACTTGGCCGTCGCCGCCGCATGGGCGACCAGCCGGTCGAGCAGCGATTCGCGCCGGTCGTTCTCGCCCATGTAGGCGTGCCCGAGCTGGTGCGCCAAGGCCAGCGCGCGACACGAGCGGATCGTGTCCGCGAACAGGGAGTGCGGCCCGTTGAACGAGTAGATGTACCCCCCGCGTTCCCCCAGCCTCGTCCACCGCCGCGCCTGAACGGCGCCCGAGCATTTCAACGCCAGTTCGTAGAAACGCCGCTCCCAGGCGTTCTCGGGAATCCGGCCCTCGTTCATCAGCCGCAGCAGCGTCCCGTAGGTGCTGACGTTGTTGAAGCCGTGATCGTGCACGCCGAAGTGCGTGACGTGCGAGGCCATGCGGGAGACGATCTGACGCCGCGCCCGGTCCAGGAACCCGGCGTCTCCCGTCGCGTCGAACTGCAGGAGCATGGACCCGAACTCGAACCCTTGCGTCCACTCCGTCCATCCGCGCGCGGTGTACTTGCCGCCCACGGTGAAGACGGGCGATCCCTTCGTGTCGTCAACCTCCCGCTCCATGGTCCGCAGCTTCGCCGCGGACGCATCCCAGACGCGCGCCAGCAAGGGCGCCAGGTGGTGCGGCTTCAATGCGTCGTCGATCTTCATGATGGGCCTCCCTCAGCCTCGCCCGTCCGGAAACAGGGGCGCAGATCTCGTTCCAGAATGTTGCGGGTCACTCAATGCTGCTTCAAAAAGAGGCGCGCCCAGACGCTGTCCGGCCCCACAAATCCCCTGGCCACTCCCAGACAGAGCACCGTCACCGCCGCCGCGGCGATCAGCACGCCCACGAGGTTGGCCACCATGAACTTGCGGCGGTCGAGTCCGAGCAGGTACGCCCCGAAAGCTCCCGTGTAGACGCCCGAACCGGGCAAGGGAATGCCGATGAACACCGCCACGCCCAGTTCGCCGTACTTCTCGACGTAGGGGTGCAACCGCATGCGGGTACGCTCCAACCACGGCCAGATCTTGCGTTCAAACCACACCCACCGCCGGACGAACGTGAAGACGGGGCCCAGCACTTCGAACACGAGCACGCCCAGAATCATGTTGGCCAGCGTGCAGACGGCGACCACGGCCGGCCACGACACGGGCCGTAGCCGAAGCGCGTCCGGGAACAGCATGCCGGCGGGGATCGAGAAGCGCAGTTCCAGCGCCGGAATGAACGTCAGGACGAACAGAATCGCCATGGTTCTGAACACGCGTCACTCTCCTTGCCGGACGGCCATCGCTTACCAGGCCGTCGATTGCCCGCGGCGCGTACCGCCGTAGGTTCGGTCGTAGTCGTACAGCATTCTCAGAAAACGAAACGCATCGCGCAGCGGACTCAGGGGGCGCACGTCGCGGCCGTAGATGACCTGCACGGGAACCGCGTCCATCCGGATGCCGCGTGCCGCCACGTGCAACAGCATCTCAGAATCGACGGCGCAACGGCTCTCGCGCGCCGCGACGTACGGGATCACGTCGGTGCGGTAGAGCCTGAAGCCGCACTGCGAATCCGGCACGTACCAGCCCATCTTCCGGTTGAGCATCCAGGTCAGCGCGTAGTTCGTCACGCGGCGGACGAACGGGATCGAGCGCGCCTCGGACATGCGGTTGCCGATCAGCACGGGAATACCGGTCCGCACGTAGGCTTCGACGAACAGCGGAATGTCCTCGGGAGCATGCTGTCCACTGCCGGCCATGGTGATGACGTAGTCGAAGGCCTGCGCGCGGGCGTGCAGGAAGCCCGTATTGAGCGCCGTTCCCTTGCCCTCGTTGCGCGCGTGGCTCAGAACGGTGGCGCCCGCCTTGCGGGCCTGCTCGGCAGTGTCGTCGTTCGAACCGTCGTCCACCACGAGAACATCCTGGCAAAAACGGCGGGCGCCCTTCACAACCCAGTGAATTCTCCGCTCCTCCTGAAAAGCGGGGATCACCACACAGAATCTGTGCTTGTCGCGAGCAGCCACCATGCAGCCAACCCCCGCACCACACAAAAAAAGCGACTCCGTGCCGGCCGCCTGTCAGACAACCGCCGCAGAGTCGCTCAACATGTCCAAGTCGGACCTGCCGTTATTACCAGCGACGCCTCTCGCCGCCACCGCCACCGCCACCGCCGCCACCACCAGGACCGCCGCGGCCGCCACCACCACCACCCCCACGGGGGCGATCATTGTCACGCGGCTTGGGCTGCGACTCGTTGACGCGCAGCGGGCGCCCGAGAGCGTCCGAACCGTTCGTCGCCTTGATCGCGTTCAGAGCTTCCGTGCGGTCCGGCATCTCCACGAATCCGAACCCCTTCGACTCGCCAGAGAACTTGTCGGTTATCACCCGAGCCGAGCTCACTGTACCATGCGCATCGAACAACTTCCTCAGGTCATCGTCCCCTGTCGTGTACGGCAGGTTTCCTACGTAGATATCCATCGATATCCCCTATTGCGTGTCATATTCTTCATCTCACTCACCGACGCCTGCATCATGACACCACATGAGGTCCGGTTCGCAGCATCCAATGCCGCACAAACATGAATCTCTCATATCGCGATGGAAAAGGAAAGCATTATTTTCAATCATTTCAGGCGGGGCGGATGACGGCCAATTGGTCGCCTTTCTTGACCGGCGTCCCATGCTCCATCAGGAACTTGACGAGTTTGCCGTCCGCCGGGGTCTTGATCTCGTTGAAAAGCTTCATCGCCTCCACGACGCACACGGTCTGACCGGCCTTCACATCCGCGCCTTCCTCGACAAACGGCGGCTTGCCGGGAGTGGACGACCGATAGAACGTACCGGCCAGGGGAGAATCGATCGTCAGCCCTTCGGCTTTGTCGGCAACGGCCGGGGCCGACGCGGCGGGGGCCGGTTTCGCGGCGGGGGCGGGCGCAGCCGGGGCCGGTTTCGGGGCCGCCGTCTGGGCGCCACGCTCCGCGGGTGCCGCGGCCGGCGCGTTATGCGCTTGCGAGGAGGTCACGCCCGCGGACTTGAACGAGAGGTTCAGGTCGTCCCGGCGAATCGTCAACTCCGACAACCCCAGGGCGTTCACGCGCTCGAGCAGATGCCCGATTTCCTTGTAGTCCGTGGTAGCCAGGAAAGGCCGTGGCGGCTCGGGAACCAGCGCCGGCGCCATCTTGCGCCCCGCCTCCGCCTTGCGACGCTCGATCTCGGCCGGTGGCGAGGGGCGCTCCTCGAAGGGCAGCGCGCGCCACTTAAAGAAGTCCAGCGCCACCTCGGGGAACAGGCAGTACGAGATGATGTCCTCTTCCGCCTGGATCAGCTTGGGGTCGAGGTCGTCCGTGGCGGTCGGCAGCATGGGGGCGAGCTGGTCGGCGGGCCGGCAGGTCACGGCCTTCTCCTTGCCGAGGATCTTGCGCCGCACATCCGCCTTGATCGGCGCCGGCGACTTGCCGTACAGCCCGCGGACGTAGTTGCGCGTCTCTTCAGGCACCAGTTCGTAGCGCTTGCCGGTCAGCACGTTCATGACCGATTGGACACCGACAATCTGGCTGGTCGGGGTCACCAGCGGCGGATACCCCATGTCCTCGCGGACCCGCGGCAGCTCCTCCAGCACTTCGTCCAGCCGGTCCAGGGCGCCCTGCTGCTCGAGCTGCGAGCGTAGGTTCGAAATCATGCCGCCCGGTATGTGATGCAGAAGAATCTCGGGATCGATCGGATTGATCGGCTGGTGCGAAAGCATCCGCTCGGGGGCCAGTTTCTCGAAATACTTGCAGATCTTGCGAAGCGCGTCGAGATCGAGGTTGGCGTGGTAGTCGGTCTCGGCGAAGATTGCCACCATCGTCTCCACCGCCGGCTACGACGAGGACCCAGACATCACCGAAATGGCGCAATCGATCGCGCCCGCGCCGGCACGCACGGCCTCCACATAGGTCGCCGTCGCCATCCCGCTGGTGGCGTGCGAGTGTACCTGGATCGGCACCTGCACCTCGCGCATCAGCGCGGTGATGAGCCGTTCGGCGGAGATGGGAGACAGGATGCCGGCCATATCCTTGATGGCCAGGGAGTCGATGCCCATCTGCACCTGCTCCTTCGCGATACGCACGAATTCCTCCACGGTGTGCACCGGGCTGATCGTGTAGCACAAGGTGCCCTGCGCATGCCCCCCGTGCTTCTTCACGCAGGCGATGGCATGCTCGAGGTTCCTGTTGTCGTTCAGCGCGTCGAAGACGCGGAAGATGTCGATGCCGTTGCTGCAGGCCAGTTCGACGAAACGCTCGAGCAGGTCGTCCGCGTAGTGGCGATACCCCACCACGTTTTGCCCCCTCAGCAGCATCTGCAGAGGAGTCCGGGAGCATCGTTCCTTGATCTTGCGCAGGCGCTCCCAAGGGTTCTCGCGCAGAAAGCGCATGCAAACGTCGAAGGTCGCCCCACCCCAGACTTCCAGGGAGTAGTACCCCGCGGCATCGATCGTGTCGATGATATCGAGCACGTCCTTCATCCGCATGCGCGTGGCCCATAGGGATTGGTGAGCGTCCCGCAGCGTGGTGTCCGTGATGCGCAACGGAATCCGCCGGCCGGTCTTGCCCGCCGCAAGACCCGTCTCGGCGACGCCGCGCTCTGACTTGCCCGTGGTTTCTTCCGCCGACGGCTTGTCGGCGCCCGCTTTGTGTGCCTTCGCCATAAGCTGCCTTGCCTCCCGCGGGGGTGCCCCGCCTCACTTAGAATTTTCCGATCGCCGCGTATTTCGCAAACCGTCGGTCGACCAGCTTGCGCCTCGAGAGCTTGCTCAACAACCCCAGGTGCTTCAGAATGGCCTTCTTCACGTTCTGCAGCGTCTCCGTGTGGTTCCGGTGCGCCCCCCCCTGGGGCTCCGGTATGACCTCGTCCACGATGCCCAGTTCAAGCAGCGACGGCGCGGTGATCTTGAGCGCTGCCGCCGCCTCGGGCGCCTTGGCGCCGTCCCGCCAGAGAATCGAGGCGCAGCCCTCAGGCGAGATGACGGAGTACACCGCGTTCGCGAGCATCAGAATAGCATCCCCCACCCCGATGCCCAAGGCTCCGCCGCTGCCGCCCTCCCCTGTCACCACCACGACAATCGGCGTCTCCAGGCGGGACATCTCGGTCAGGTTCCGCGCAATCGCCTCGGCCTGCCCGCGCGCCTCCGCCTCCAGCCCCGGGTAGGCCCCTGGCGTGTCGATCAGGCTCACGATAGGCAGTCCATACCTCTCCGCCAACTTCATCAGCCGCAACGCCTTGCGATACCCCTCGGGGTTCGCCATGCCGAAGTTGTACTTGACGTTCTCGTCGACGTTCTTGCCCTTCTGATGTCCGATGAGCATGACGCGGCGCGTCTCCATGGTCGCAAACCCGCCGATGATACCCAGGTCGTCGCCAAAGCAGCGGTCGCCGTGCAGCTCGATGAACTCGTTGCACATGCCGGCAATGTAGTCCCGTATGAGCGGCCTCTCGGCATGGCGGGCCACCTGAACCGTGTCCCATGGCGAGAGATTCGAGTAAGTGTCCTTCATCAACACCTTCATCTGCTTCTTCAACTCGGCGATTTCGGTGTCGAATTGGGGTCTGCGCTCGTCGCTGGAGTTCGTCAGCGCCGAAAGTTTCTCTTCCATTTCGACAAGCGACTTTTCGAATTCAAGCGCCATGATAAGCCTCTACTTCACGCCCCAGTAGCGGAGAACGGAAACGATGAACGATTTCATCTCGTTGCGATGCACGATCCGGTCAATGAATCCGTGGTTCAGCACGTACTCGGCTGTCTGGAAGTCGTCCGGTAGCTTCTGCTTGATGGTCTGCTCGATCACCCGCCGGCCGGCAAAGCCGATCAGGGCGCCGGGTTCGGAGATGTTGACATCCCCCACCATGGCAAAGCTGGCCGATACGCCACCCGTTGTCGGATGCGTCATAACAGAGATATAGGGTACTTTCGCCTCGTTAAGCCGTGCAACGCCCGCACAGGTCTTGACCATCTGCATGAGCGAGACAATTCCTTCGTGCATCCTGGCCCCGCCGGAGGCCGAGACGACAATGCAGGGCATCTTCTGCTTCACGGCGAAGGTCATGGCACGCAGAATTCGCTCCCCCGTGCCGCTGCCCAGACTGCCCCCCATGAAGCGGAAGTCCATGACGGCCAGCACGACCCGGCGGCCGTCCATCTTGCCCCGGCCCGCCACGACCGCCTCCTTCATGCCCGTCGTCTTCTTGGCCTCCTCGACCCGCTCGACATACTTGCCCTTGGCATCCTCGAAGGCCAGCGGGTCGGAGGTCCCGACCTCGCGCGCCAGCTCGTGAAAACTGCCCGCGTCGAGCAGCAGATCGATCCGCTCCCGGCTACTCAAGCGGTCATGAAACCCGCATTGTGAGCATACTTTGTTGGCCTTCTGCCACTCTTCCTTGAAAATGTGGGCGTTGCAGGAGGGGCAGACCGTCCACATGTCCTCGGTCCGCACCTTCGGCTGCGCATCGGCCCGCTTCTTGGATAGTGAAAACCACCCCATGGTCCTTCCTTTCGTTTCACAAGAATGTCGGCATTATCCTACACCCCCCCCGGGTGTTCAAGATCAAAAGGGGAGCTCAAGCAAATGCCATTCCCCTCTCACTCGACGAGGCCGGCGGCGCCGGTGATGCGCGAGACGCGTAGGGTGGCGATCATGCCGTCCGCGCCGCGCGCGTCCTCCCACAGCACGAGGTCGCGAAGTCCGGCGGGCCAGTCGGAGGCGTCGCCGCCGCCCGAACCGTCGGAGCGAAAGGCCACCGGGTTGGTCGAGAGGCCCCCGCCGAAACGGAACACGACTCCCCGCGCGAGGTAGTTCGTGTTCTCCCAATCGCCCTCGGAATCCCCCGCCACGAAATAGCCGCGCGGTGGGATGAGGTGAGGCTCGTTGCCGAAGCGGAACAGGGCGCCATTGCCGCGGGTGATGCCCTCCTGCCGCGCCAGGGCGATCCCCGCGCGCACCTGCCGCGCAGAACCGCGCATGGCGTGCGAGCGCCCCCAGTCCAGGGATGCCACGAGGGCCACGGTCAGCAGGAAAAGCATCACCGCGATGACGATCGTCATCTCGAGCAGCGTGAAGGCGCGTTGTGACCGGCGTCGCATGACGGCGGAGACTATGCGCGCGTCTTGAGCCTCGCGTCAAGGGTGGCGATCAGGTTGTTGGGGCGGATGGGCTTCTGGAAGAGCCCGGCCAATCCCAACGCGCTGTAATCGGCGCTCAGGTTGAGGTTGTCTCCCACCGAACTG
This sequence comes from bacterium, assembly GCA_032123415.1. GTDB lineage: Bacteria > Verrucomicrobiota > Kiritimatiellia > UBA8416 > JADHWI01 > JAQBFL01. Next base: position 9,623 of record JAQBFL010000539.1, read on the forward strand.
AGCATGTAGATGGGCTTGTCGACCTTGCGCAGCTTCATCTCCTTGACGAAGCTCACGCCGGCATCGACCTCTTCCATCATCAAGTCCACGATCACCAGGTCGGGATTAACCTCCGCGAAGCGGCGCAGCCCGTCCTCGGCGCTGTTGGCCGACTCGAACAGGTAGTCCGCGCCCTCGAGAATGAGCTTCAGCGACTCCAGAAAATCGGAATCGTCGTCGACACAGAGAATAACGTGCTTTCCGTTCTTCATAGGGACCCTCTCCTCTTTTCCTTGCACACACACCGATGGGCGCCCGCGCCGCGCTACCCGGCGGCTTCGACGGCGTCCTCGAACGCGCCGCGGCGAATCACATCTTCCAGAAACCGGGCGGCCTCCTGCAGGTTGGCCGACGCGCGCTCCGAGAGTCGTTCGCCGAACTCGTTGAACTCGTAGCCCCTGATCGCGAGCGCGTAGGCCCGCGTGGGCGCCTGAAACATATCGCGCGCCAGCGCCATGACGGCCGAAGGCTCCACGCTATGCGAACTGAAGCTCATCGGCGGCTTCGGCTCGATCGCGAAGAACGAAAAGGGCTCGCGCCCGCTTGTCGAGGCGTCGGCAAAAACGGCCACATCGTGCTTCGCCACGTCCGCGGCGTCTTCCACCAGCAGTTGGTAGTCCGCATCCACGCTCACGCCCGGAAGTTGACGCTCCTCGATCGTGCGCGCGAGCGCGGGTCCCAGGCCGTCATCCAGGCGGCCCGGGTTCCCATAGCCGATGACCAGCACGTTACGCATCGACTCCGTCCACGCCCTTCCCCTTGCGGTCCAGCAGACGCCCCGCGGCATCCACGACCTCGATGACCAGGGGCATGTGCCCCATGGCGTGCGTGGCGCACGACAGGCATGGGTCGTAGGCCCGGATAGCCACTTCCACGCGGTTGAGCAGTCCCTCGGTGATTTCCGTGCCGCTGAGATACTCGCGCGCGACCTTCTCGACGGCCAGGTTCATGGGGGTGTTGTTGTTCGTGGTCGAGACGATCAGGTTGCACATCGTGATCTGGTCGTTCTCGTCCACGCGGTAGTGGTGGAACAGCGTGCCGCGCGGCGCCTCGATGAGGCCGACGCCCTCGGGGCGGCGCTCGCCGCGGACGACGAGGTCCGTTCCCTGCAGGTCGGGATCGTTGAGCAGGTCGCGGATCTTCTCGGCCGAATGCAGCAGCTCGATCATCCGCGTCCAGTGATACGCCATGGTGACGTTGCACGGCTTGTTGTTCGTGGCGGCCCGGAAATCCTTGCGGGCAGCCTCGGCCTCCGGCGTGTCGATGAAATCGCAGGTGTTGATGCGGGCCAGGGGCCCCACGCGATACCACCCCTTTTCCGGACCGATGGACTTGATGAAGGGGAACTTCATGTACGACCAGGGCTTGACCTCCTCGGCGAGGTAGTTGAAGTAGCCGTTGTAGTCGACCTGGTCGAAGATCTTGCCACCCTCGGCATCGATGGCGCGCAGGTTGCCGTGGTACAGATCCATGGCCCCGTCGGCGCGCACGAGCGAGAGGTGGTTCGAGTCGAACGACCCGAACCCGGCCAGCTCGCTGAGGTGCTCCAGGGTGTAGTCCCGGGCAATCTTGACCGAGCCGCGCGACCACTCCAGCATCTGGTCCATGTCCTTCAGAAACGCGTCGCGTTCCGCGATGGACAGGTTCTTGTTGATGCCGCCGGGGATCGCGCCCGTGCCGTGGATCTTCTTGCCGGCCGTGGCCTTGATGATCTCCTGGCCGAACTTGCGCATCATCACGCCCTGGACCGCGAGCGCCGGGAACTTGCGGGCCACCCCGATCACGTTGCGGATCAGGGGGTCGGCATCGAACCCGAAGAGCAGGTCCGGCGAGCACAGATGGAAGAAGTGCAGCGCGTGAGACTGGAACAT
>JAQBFL010000540.1:0-3296 GCA_032123415.1 bacterium
TACGCCCGCTGCTGACTTCTGCCTCACGATCGGCGTACCTCACGGTTCGCCCAGTCCGTCGCGGCCCGAAGGCCCCGCTGGACGCTTGGCAGATCTCCCGGGGTACTTCCTGCAGCTTTCCACGCACAACCGCCGGATCTACCCTCACGCCCTTGGAGGGATTAGGACTTCGCAATCGTGGGGCCGCTCGTCCTGGACGGAAGGCCTCATCTCCGGTTCTTGCCCATCGGCTCGCGTTTTCGCTCCACGCTTCCTCTAGCCCGGATTATTCATCGTAGTGGGTCATTGTTCACGTTCGGAGTGTTATGAGTGCGAATTTAGGGTGCGAATTTGCTGAGGAATTGTAGTTTGGCCTCGCCCCGGCGCGTTTCGTTCGACCAGCAAACACAGAACACCGATCGAGGCGTCTGCACCTTGCGGTACGGCAGTGATATGGGCAGAGCATCCCGTACCGGTTGCACTGCTGAGGACGTCGGTTGGGATTTCCCGTCGTGGATCACTATCCCGTGGCGTGCGCGCCGAACAACTGCGCCAGTTGTTTGAATAGTCCGACATCCGGCGCACCCTCGTAAATCCGAATCAGCCAGCGCCGCGTACTTCGCCTCACCAATCCGGCCACCTTCAGTAAGCGCCCCCGCCAGTTCTCCATGCGCCAGGTGCCCGCTTCTGTCTTCCGCGCCCTCGTACGCGCCTCCTGCAGCAGCACGTACGCTGCAACGGCCAACAACACGCGAAACTGGTTGGCCAGAAAATCCATGCAACTCGTCCGACCCAGGTAACAACCGTTCTTGATCTCTTCGATATGTTTCTCCACCGATCCGCGCGGACAGTACACCCCCGCATAGACTTTCTCAGGCGCAGACTGCAGATTCGTCACCACAAACCGCGGATTGTCCTTCATCCCCTTGTCGGGTGCCGCCGGATCGACCGTCACCTCAGCCTTGATCACCACTCGCCGCCGTGTCCCTTTCCACGTTCCCGCGCTATAGCGGCACTCCCCGAAGACCCGCTCGCTTTTCCCGGACAGCGTCGCCAGAATCCGCGCTTTGATCATGGAGGGTTCTGCTTCCCGCTTCAGCACCTCGTTCTTTCCCATGTTCACCACATACTCGACCCGAAGTTCGTCCAGCAACTCGAAGATCTCCGGTGCCGCATATCCACCATCCAGGCGCACGCGGATCTTCGCTTCAGGAAACACGCGCCGCACCTTGGCCACCAGACGACGAAGGAGGCCTTCCGCGCCCACCGTAGCCACGGCGTCTCCGCCCCGCAGCAACGCGGTCAGCAAGTACCGCTCCGCCTCCTCCCGGTTCTGCCGGTCGTGGAACGTAATGAAGGCCAACACCGGAAGAAACACACGGTGCCCATAGTGTGTATTGAAAAAGCTGAACACTTGCTGCCCATGGGCCCGATCATCCGTCGGATCAAGATCCAAGGTCACCCGCGGCACACGTCCTACACGTTTTCGTTGCTGCCGCAGAACGTAGTCGGCCAGGTAGTGCGCCGCACGCATCTGCGACCCAAGACCTATCCCGTTCTCGAATCGCGAAAGCGTTGGCTGTGAGGCCAGCCCTTCCTCCTGCTCCAATCCGCGATTCACCAGCAGTCGAAAGACCGGTTCATCGCGCAGTTGTGCCGCGTCGTTGGCATCTGCGTATCCGCCTGCCATCCCGAACACCCGCTGGCGCAAAAAGTCCTCTAACGCGTGTATTCCTTCGCCGGTCCGATAGTCGCGCAAGGTGGCGGCCAGTCCTTGGGTGAATCCAGTCCTCCGATCCAACGCACCCAACAGCAGAAGGCCGGCGTTACAGGTCTGCGGTTGCGGACCGAATTCCACGGCCAAAGGGAGATCAAATAAATCGTCCCATAGAAGACGCTGGACATCCTTCGGACTTCCGGCAGACTGCTTCATTGGCGTGGCTCCGAGCGTGGCCTGGAATGTTTGTTTCACCACTCACATTTTCGGCCGTTCTCGCGTCACGCCACTCTTTTTTGGTGAATAATCCGGGCTAGTGGTCCTTCAATCTTGAATATTAGGGTAGACGTTGCGCAGCTTCTCGCGAGCGCGATCGATCGTGAATCGCCAGTGAACGCGAATCCGGTCCGCATTGCGTGGGCTTTCCCAAGCGGCCACTTGGTGCTGAAGCCCCTTAAGCGTTCCAATCCGACGGGCTAGGCATTGCTTGGTCAAAGCGGAGAGTTCGTTCTCCGCGATGTTCAGCCAACTCCCGTGTTTGGGCGTGTAGTGAATCTCTAGCCGTGCGGCCAACCGCCGTGCCTCGGCCGGTGGAAACGCGTCATACAGCGACCCGAGGTCATGCGTATTGAGATTATCCATGATCAGTATGACCTTCGGAACATCGGCATACCGCCCATCCAACAGGTCTCGAATCTGGAATGCCCAGTCCACCTTCGTGCGCTGTTTGGTTGCTTCCACATGACGCCATCCGGCCGACGGTTCACAGAACATGAAAATATTGGCCGTGCCTGCTCGACGGTACTCGTAATCCACCCGCTTGGGCCGCCCCGGTGCGGCCGGGATCGGCGCGCGCGTCTCTTGCACCAACTGAACAGGCTGTTCGTCCATGCACACCACGGGGCATTCTGGATCGTAGGGGCGGGCATACTGTTCAAGCACATCTTCCATGCGCGCCACATACGCCCCGTCATGTTCCGGCGGAATGACCCAGGCTACTTGACGGTGGGGCTCAAGCTCGTTTTTTTTAGCCCCTTGCGCACCGTCTCGTGACTGATCGACGATACCACCTCTTGGACCACCAACTGCCGCGCCAGCAAATGCAACGTCCACCGCGCACGCCCTTCGGGCGGCTCACTCTGTGCAATCGCTACCAATTCCCGCTCACCCACCTTGTCCAGCTTCCGTATGCGCGAGGGACTCACTTGTGGTTTGCGTTCCAGCGCACCCCGGAACCCGCGTTCCACCAGCCGCCTGCGTAACTCAGCCACCGTTTCTACTCGACGACCGTAGGCTTTGGCGGCCTGCTCGTCGGTCCACTTCGCGCCCTCCGGCCCCTGATCGACCATCAACAGAACCTGAGCGCGAATGCGTTTCTCTATGGACATACTGCGAGCCCCGATGATTTCCTTCAACTCCTCTCGCTCCCCCGCGTCCAACTCCACAACGTATCGTTTCTCCGACATGTTCTCCTCCTCCCTCGTGCCCCCGGGAGAAGGATCGTCACGTTCAGAAACCCCCTATATTCAAAATTGACGGACCACTAGGCCGAACGACGGGGGGATAACCATGGATTGGTCCTCGGTTTGTCTGACAACGC
>JAQBFL010000541.1:0-4203 GCA_032123415.1 bacterium
CAGGCTCTGGAGCGGCTGCGTTTCGTTGCTCCCGGCCCCCCCCTCGCGGGGCCGGAGCAGGAATTCTGCCCCCAGCGGCACGAGGCCGCTGGGAGGCTGGCAACGAAACACGGATGCGACCGCCTGATCGCGCGCAAAAAACGTTGTGCTTTTTTCTCTTGCATTAATCATACGTGATACGGTAATATTAGTTACATATAGAAAGCTCACGATGCAGCCACTGATAGAGAAACGAGAGGAGAGAAGTGAAAATGAATAGGTGGATGGGACGACGGTTTGTCAAGGTAGGTTTGTGGGCCGTGATCGGCGCGGTCTACCTGACGCCCCTGCTGATGGTCAGGGGCGCCGCGGACTACTTCCTGAAGATCGGCGACATCAAGGGCGAGAGTGTCGATCAGGACCACAAGGAATGGATCGAGTTGAGTTCTTTCTCCTTTGGCGTATCGAACTCGATCACGGGAGCAGGTTCGACAAGAAGCGTAGGTCCAACGAGGTTCGAGGACGTTGCCGTGTCGAAGTGGATCGACAAGTCCTCGCCGATCCTGATGCTCAGCACCTGTGAAGGGAGGGTGTTCCCGAAGGTGGAGATCGAGATGCGCGATACGCAGGACGGGACGCCAACCGCGCGGTATCTGAAGTACGAGTTGAGCGATGTGCTCGTCAGTTCCGTTCAGTCGGGCGGCGATGCGGGACCGGTGCCCACGGAATCGATCAGCCTGAACTTCACCAAGATCGAGATGTCCTACAGCGTGGTGGACCGCGCCACGGGCGAGACGAACTTCACAACGAACGTCACATGCAACGTGGATGGAACAATACCCTGAGGAAATTGGCCGCCGCGTCTCGAAGAGCGGCGGCGGCCACAAGGCGCCGGAGGGCGTGAAGCATGAATGCACAGCGAGCGGCCAATCGACGTCAGCGTGCTGACGGTCGATGGGCTCTGGTTCTGGCGACGGGGTTCCTGTTTACGGCAGGAGCCCTCGGAGACGTACAGTACCGGGCCGATTTCGACGGGTTGAGTTCCGTGTGGACAGGCGCGGCCGGGTTCGACCACGCCATTCGACAGGCGCCCGCCGCACCCGCGCTGCATGGGGACTTCAGCATGGCGCGGCCCACGGACCGGATATCCCTGGCGTTGGCGGCGCGTGCCTGCGATGCGGCAGTCATTCCCCGCGTGCGGTTCGAGATGCGGAACAGCACTCCGGAGGGGGTGCAGTACTATGCCGTCCGGATGAGCGATGTGCTGGTGTCATCCTACAGCGTGTCGAACATCGGAGGCGGAGACCGGCCCATGGAGCAACTCTCGCTCAACTACGCCAAGATCGAATGGACCTACATCCGGACCGATACGGCGGATCGTGGCGAGGGGACGGCGTCGTCTCACTGGGATCTGGATACGGGGGCGGGGGACGTCGTGGATCCCGACAGCGATGGCGACGGCATTCCTGACAGCTACGAGGTCGACGAACGGCTCAAACCGCTGGTTGACGACGTGGACGAGGATGCCGACGGCGACGGGCTGACGAACGAGGAGGAATGGCGTGCCGGCACCTCAGCGGGCAATGCCGACTCCGTTTTCCGCGTCGTCGTGGTCGCAGCGCCGGGCGGCGGATCCGTCGCGGTCAGCGTGACGTTCAGCAGCGTGCCGGGGCGCATCTACGACCTCTTCACGGCCGGTGAGGTTGACGAGCTGGCCGATGTGGTCGATCCGATCACGACCGTGACCGCGGACTCCGATCTCACCACGGTGAATCTCGATCTGCCCGCGTCCCGCGCCTTCGTCAGGGCGCGAGTGCGGGTGCCGTAGCGTCCTGAGGCTTGCCATGGTCACGTGAAGCGCTGCGCTCGAACAGTGCGCGCGGCGTCCACCATTTCAGCAGTTGAAACGCGCTGCCGTAGGTGTCGGTCCATGCGATCCTGCCCGACGTGAGTGGGCGCGCAACCTCAGCGATCATCTCGTTGTCGAGTGCGTCCCCGCGCCTTGCCATCAGCACCCAGATGGAGCGGGCGCGCACCGGCGGGTCCCCCGTGGTGTCGACGAGGACGGCGTGCAGGTCGAATGCGGCCGCCGCGTCGGCCAGCACGGGTTCGATGTTCAGAAAGCGGTTCGAGATGTTGACGGCCAGGACGCCGTGCGGGGCGGCCAGGTGCGCGAGGTAGAGGGAGAACGCCTCGCGGGTCAGCAGGTGCATGGGGATGGCGTCGCTGGAGAAGGCATCCAGCGCGAGGACGTCGTAGCCGCGGCTGCCGTCGCGGGCCAGTTCGGCCTGAAGCGCCTGCCGGGCATCGCCCAGCACGACCTCGGTCCGTCCGGAACAGACATTCAGGAATTCGAATGCCGCGCGCGGCCCCGAGGCGAGTTCCACGACCTGGGGATCGATCTCGTAGAACACGATCTCGTCCGCCGCCCGCGGATAGGCGGCCAACGCGCCGACGCCCAGGCCCGTGACACCGATGCGGATCGAGTCGCGACGGCTTTGCAGCGCGCGGATCAAGCGCCCGATGCCCGTTGACGGGCTGTGGTAGGCCGTCGGCAGTGCGCGGAGATCAGGGTTCAGGTATTGCCAGCCGTGGTTGATGCGCCCATGCGTCAACTGCCGCACCTGGATGCCCGTGGCCGGATGCAGAACCTCCTGGATTCGAACGACGCCGAAGAAGTTTCGCGCGGCGAAGCCCGATCCGGACAGATCGTCGCGCACGCGCTTCACCAGGCTGCTCTCGGCGAGGAACAGCATCAGGCCTGCCAGGAGGCGGGGCCACAGGACCGACAGCCCCGCGCGGCGGCGTTTGATGGCGGGCCAGAGCGCGGCGGTGACGGTGGCGGCCGCGGCGGCCCTGAGCAAGGCCGACCAGCCGATATCGACCCAGCCGGCCAAGTGCCGGCGCAGCCATTCGTCGGGGATGCGGTTGAGCGCCATGTACAGCGCCAGCGCCAGAAGGACGGCGGTCTGCCGGCGGTCGCCGCGGCGCATCGAGCCCTCGGGATCGGTCGCGGCGGCCAGGATCATGGCGGCCCACAGGGCGAGGACGGCGCCCTGAAACTCCCAGAAGCCGCGGAACAGGGCGGGGGCCAGCAGGGCCACGACGGCCGCTCCGAGGCCGCTGCCGGCGGCGATCCACAGGTAATAGGCCGTCAGCCGCGGCGCGGGCGGGCGCAGCCGGTACAGCTCGCGGTGCGCGGCGGTGCACAGAACGAAGATCAGTGCGCCGATCGAAACGACGTGCACCGGGGCGGGCAGCAGAAGAGACGCCTGGGTGGTGCTGAGCGCAATGAGGGTGACCACGGCGGCGATGGGAAACTGGTTGCGGATGGGGCGGGTCCGGAACGCGAGCGAGAAACTCAGCAGGTACGCGGCGAGGGGCAGCACCCAGAGGAAGGGAAAGACGGCCAGGTCCTGGCAGAGCTCGTTGGTTGCGGCCAGGAGCAGGGCGGAGGTGCAGGCAGGCAGCGCCAGCCAGAGCGCGAGGTCAAGCCGGTGCGGCACGGAGGCGTCGTCCGGCGGCGTGGCGATGGCGTTGGGACCGCCGCCCGCGGAACCGCTGCGCCGGACGTGCAGGGACAGGGCGACGAGCCCGCCCGCGGTGAGCGTGAAAAGCGCGGCCCAGAGCGTGAACTGGCGGTCGAGCCCGAGGCGGGGTTCGATCAGGAACGGGTAGGCGAGCAACCCGAGAAACGAACCGATGTTCGATGCGGCGTACAGCCAGTACGGCGAGCGGTCGGGATGGAGGCGCTGATGCCAGTGCTGCACGAGCGGGCTGGTGGCCGAGACGGCCGCGAAGGGAATGGCCATGGTGGCCAGCAGCGTCAGCAACAGATCGGCGACGGGGGCGCGGCTGACGGCGGCCGGATCGCCGATACCGATCGCCGACACCCGCAGCCGCCAGAAAGCCATGACGGCCGCCGCGACCAGCAACCCCGCGTGCGTCGCCGCCTGGGCCGTGGCGGGTCGGCGGGACAACGCGTACGCATAGGCGTAGCCCGCCAGGAGCAGAATCTGGAACGCGAGCATCGACGTCGTCCAGACCATCGGGCTGCCGCCGAACCTCGGCAGCAGGGCCTTCGCGACGGCAAGTTCCAGCAGGAAAAGCAGAAACGATGCGACCAGGACGAGTGTGCAGGCGTACGCATCCCCCCTCATCTTCATGAGATGGTCCTGCTCTCCGACTCATTCCGCCGGGTGGGGATGGTGACGAGGGGGGAGC
>JAQBFL010000542.1:0-2915 GCA_032123415.1 bacterium
GGTGATCTGGCGGGCATCTATAAACTTCGCGTCGGCGATTACCGAGTGCTCTACACACTCAAGAAGGATGCTCGCAGCCTGTGCATCTGTGTGCGCACACCACAACCACCCTTGCAGCCCCTGATAGCCTCGGCCGGTGGACCTTTTCCATCGGTAACGGAGGCTGGACATGGGGCGCGGAGTGGATCGAAGGAAGCTGGCGGCGTGGCGCCGGCGGGTTGCCCGACAGGAGGCAAGCGGGCTGACGGTGGCCGCGTTTTGCCGGCAGGAGCGGGTGAGTGTCTCGCTCTGGAAGTATTGGCAGCGACAGGTCGAGCGGGAGGCGACGGTCGTGTCTGTCGCGCCGCCGGTTCGGCCCGCGATGCCCTTTGCGCAGGTTGAGATCATCCCCCGCCGTTCGGTGTTCCTGCGGTTTCCAGGGGGCGCGACCATGGAGATCCCGGACGACCGCGTCGACCTCGTGCGATTGGCCATCGATCGGATGGCATTGCAGGCGGAGGCGGGCCCATGCTGAGCATTGCCCCGGCGCCGGTGATCTTCATGTACGCCGACGCCACCGACATGCGCAAGAGCTTCACCGGGCTGTGCGGAATCATCCGCGGCGTCTTCGGCGACGACCCCGCCGACGGCAGCCTGTTCCTGTTCGTCAACAAGCGCCGCGACCGGATCAAGGCGCTGCGGTGGGAGGGAGACGGGTTCGTGATCTGGTACAAGCGGCTGGAGCAGGGAACATTCGAGGTCGTGCCGGCGGCGGGTCGTGAGAAGCGGGTTCGGATCGACGCCACGCAGTTGGCGATGATCCTGGGCGGGGTCCGGCTGGAGTCGGTGCACCGCCGCAAGCGGTATCAGCGAATCGGCGCCTGAAAAAAATCTTCGCGTCTGCCAAAATGGCGCTTGCGCTTTGCGCGGAACATGTTTATGTTGCGCGCATGACGAACGACGTCCTGCCGACCGACCTCGAGGCCTGCCACAGGCTGCTCCGCGAGCAGCAGGGCGTGATCTCCGAGAAGGATGTCGTGATCACGGAGTGCCGCACCGCGCTGGCTGCGAAGGACGCGCTCGTCGCCCAGCAGAACCAGCAGCTGGTCGAGCAGAAGGAGAGGCTCGTCGAGATCCAGCTGCGGCTCAACGCCGCTCTCCAGGCGGCCTTCCGCAAGCGGATCGAGCGGTATCTGGCCGACCCGCATCAGCTGGTGATCGACTTCGGCGATTCGCCCGAAGTCGCGGATGCCGCGGAGGGGATCGCCGACGCCGCCTTCGAGGCGGTCGCAGGCTATGAGCGGCGAACGCAGAAGCCGGCCAAGGTGCGGAACGAACAGCTTCCGGCGCACCTGCCCCGGATCGAAGTCGTGCTACCAGTCCCCGAGGACCGGAAGTCCTGCCCAGAGCACGGCGAGCGGGAGGTGATCGGCTATGACTGGCAGGAGACGCTGAAGATCGAGCCCCCCAAGCTCGTCGTCATCCGCACGGGCATCCCTAAGCTGGCCTGCCAGGGGCACGACGAGTGCGGCGTCGTGGAAGCCCCCCGGCCGGTCGGGCTGGTGGAGGGCAACCGCTACGACACGAGCGTGGCCTCCCAGATCGTGACGCACAAGTACAGCTATCACCTGCCGATCTACCGCCAGCAAGACATCTTCGCCGCCTGTGGCTGGACGCCCCCCCGCAGCACGCTTCTGAACATCCTCCGGGCCGCCGCGGAATGCGTCGCGGCGTTCGTCTCGCACCTCCGGGAGGTGGTGCGGGCCGGGCCGATCATCGGCACCGACGACACGACGGTCACGCTCGTGACACCGCGTGATCTGCCGCCGCTCGATCCGCTCGACCCGAAGTCCGCCCGAAGCCGCGAGGTGATCGCCGCCGCGCATGCCGAGGCACGCAAGAGCATCACCGCGCGCATCTGGGCCTATCGAGGGATCACGGTGCCAATCAACGTCTTCGACTTCACCGTCAGCCGTCATCGGGACGGTCCGGAGATCTTTCTGGACGGGTTCACCGGCAAGCTGATGGCCGATTGCTACTCGGGCTACGACGCCGTGCAGACGGCGAGCGACGGGCGGATCATCCGCGCCGCCTGCGCGGCGCATGCCAGACGCAAGGTGTTCAACGCGCGGGTGAACCACCCGACGCATGCCGCTGTCTTGCTCTCGATGTTCCACCAGCTCTACGACATCGAGGATCGTGCCAAGTCGCTCTCGGCCGCCGACCGGCAGGGGCTGCGGCAGGAGGAGTCCAAGCCGATCTGGGAGCGGATGCGCGAGTACATCCACGGCGACGCCGTGCACGACGTGCTGCCGAAGGACTCCTTCGGGCAGGCGCTCACCTATCTCCGGAACCAGTTCGATCCCCTGCTCGTCTATCTCGACGACGGCCTGATGCCGATCGATAACAACGAGACCGAACAGCTGATGAAGCAGGTGGCGATCGGCCGGAAAAATTGGCTCTTCATCGGCGACATCGAGCCCGGCTATCGGGCTGCTGACCTGCTCTCACTCGTCAGCAGCGCCGTGCGAAACGATCTCGATGTCTTCGTGTACGTCAAGGATGTGCTCGATCAGCTCCTGGCCGGTGAGTCCGACTATCACGCGCTTCGGCCCGATGTCTGGAAGGAGTCCCATCCCGAAGCGGTGCGCGTGTACCGGGCTGAGGAACGGGCCGCCCGGGCCGACGCCAAGGTCACCAAACGGGCCCGCCGCAGGGCAGGCCGCAAGTAGCCGGGAATAGGCTCCGCAAGGGCTTCACGCCGGCGGCCAGGGGTGGTTGTGCTGTGCGCACACGTGCATCTTACGGATTCGGCATCGCAGAGATGTTTACAAGAATCTTTGACGCCATCGTGCTAACGCTGCGTCCGGATTGACGCGATGTTTACCTTGTTTGTCGCCGCCCCAGCCTAGTTGGCGAACTCAAACGTCGGCTTG
>JAQBFL010000543.1:0-2874 GCA_032123415.1 bacterium
AACCCGTTCCGGCCGCTGCCTGTCCAGCGACCGCTTGGCGAATTCCGCCCTGCGCGTGCAGGCCACATGCATGGCCGCCGGCGCCCTGGCCTCGCTCGCCAGCCGCGACCATATCGACCCGGAATCCGTACCCATCGCCGAACTGTACCGCCTGCTTCAAAGCCATGGCGCGATCATGCCGGACATCGCATAGAGGAACCGTCACTCATGAACCGCTTGCTCGCCCCCGACTACACGATCCTCGCCCGCTCCGATGATCCGCAAAACGTGTTTGTCGGTTCCCCGGCCCTTGCCGAACTGCCGTCCGGGCGGCTGATCTGCACCTATGAATGGTTTCACGGTCATCCGTTGAAGGAGAAAGTCCCGGATCAGTGCGAAACACTTTTTAGCGATGACGACGGAGAGATCTGGCAGCCCGGCGGCAAGACGGATCTGATGTGGGCTTCGCCCTTTGCCGTGGGCGATATGCTCTATCTGATCGGCAACCTGCGTGCTTCGCGCAGCATCGCCATTTGCCGGTCAAGCGATGGCGGCGTGAGCTGGTCGCCGCCGACAGTGCTGTTCGAGGGACGCTATACCAATGCGCCAACGGCCGTGACCCGCCGCGGCGACACGATCTACCGGGCGTTCGAAACCTGCCCGCCGGGAAACGGCAACTGGCAATCGCTGGTGGTCGCGGGCGATGCGACCCGCGATCTACTCGATCCTGCAGCCTGGCGCATGTCCAATCATATTCCATATCCTGGCACGCCCGCCACCTTCAAGCAGGGCGATCATGCGCAGGGGCTGTACCCGCCGCAGAAGAACATCCCGGAGGACGGCTGGCTGGAGGGCAATGTGGTGGCGGTCGCCGACCGCCTGCGCATCATCCTGCGTGTGCGCCTGCAGGGCGAGGCCACCGCCGGCATCTGTGGCGTCTGCGAGGTGACCGACGACGACGGTGGATTGACCAACCGCTTCCTGCAGTTCTATCCGATGCCTGGGGGGCAGTGCAAATTCCACATCCTTCCCGACCCGCGGACCGGCCTGTTCTGGACGGCCGTGACGCCAGTGACCGACAGTTTCCAGCCGGCCGAACCACTCTGGGAACAAGGTTTCAAAGGCAGTCCTGGCAATGAGCGACGGGTGCTGGTGCTGATGTTCAGCCGTGACGCACTCAACTGGTTCCAGGCCGGCTTTGTCGCCATTGCTTCGACCTTCATGGAATCGTTCAGCTACACCTCCCAACTGATTCATGGCGACGACTTGCTGATCGCCGCCCGCACCAGCCTGGCCGGCAAGAACCAGCACGACACCAACCTGGTGACGCTGCATCGAGTGAAGGATTTCCGTGCATTGGTGCCAGCGGGATTCCAAGGGATAACATGATGACTCCTACCCAACACCTGCTTGACACCTTCAACGGCATTCGGACTCATCGCGGCCCGGTCGTGCCGAAAATCTGGCTCGACCTGGCCGCACGCCTGACCGGAACAACGCCGCGCGAGATCATTGAAGATCCTGTCCGGGCTCTCACGGTGGTGATCGACGCCGCGCTCGCGGCCGGCTGCGATGCGGCGCGGCTGTTCTTTATTCCGCCGCGGCGGACACGTTGGGAAGGCGATAGTCTGATCGAGGTCGACGCGGCCGGGCGGCATATCGGCCGGATCGACCTGGCTGGCGGTTGGGCCACGCATCTGGAGCGTGCCGAGGATTTCCAGCTCGGCAATCCCCATCACATCGCCTACCACGCCTTTCGTAAGCATGAAGCGCCGCGGGTGAACACCATTGGCGACGCGAGGCGCATCGCGGTTCCCGACCGCGCCTTCTGGGAGGCGGAGGTCGCCGATGCCTTGGCGGCAGCGCAGGCGCATGCCGGCGACCGCATCGCACTCATCGGCGACTGCGATACCGCGACCCTCGCCTGGACCATTGACTTCCGCGGCATGCAGCAGGCGATGTTCGACCTGATCGAGGAACCCGCACTGGTCCACGCGATCATGGACAAGGGCGTCGCCTACGCCATCGAACGTGGCAAGTTCTGCATCGACCACGGTTTGCGGGTGCTGCGGCTCAACGACTCGGTCGCCAACATGTCGGTGATCTCGCCCGGAGCCTGGCGCGAGTTCATTCTGCCGCACATGCGCGAGGTCTGCACCGAACTCCACGGCTACAACCCCGAGGTCAAGCTATACTGTCACATCTGCGGCAACATGATGCCGGTGATTGAAGATCTGGTGACCACCGGCCTGGACGCCATCGGCCCGCTCGATCCGCTCGGCGGCTTCACCGTTGCCGAGGCCCGCGCTAAGGTGGGCGACGCCACGACCCTGCTGGGTGGTGTCAACACCATGGACTTCGTCTCGGCCACCCCCGACGAACTTCAGACGCAGGCCGAGGCCTGCATTCGGGCCGGACAGGTCAACGGCAGCCGTTACATTCTCAGCTCCGGCTGCGTCGTGCCGCCGGCGACAACGATCGACAACCTGCGGGCGCTGCGTCAGGCGGCAGAAGCGGAGCGTTATGCATAAGGGCGGCCAAGCGACCAAACGACTGAGCGATATGAACGCAGCAAACAAGCGACAGGACACGCTTCGCTTTGCGCTGGAGAACGCATCCCCGGTGTTCAGCCTGGCGCCGGATCACAAATGACGCAACAGGCAAAGACCCGGAGCAAGATGCTCCGGCCACTCTCGAAACCAAAGGAGAAGCAGTATGACAACCACGCAAGCCGGCCGTCACTGGCCCTCCGAACTTACGGTCAGCAAAGACTCCGTCAGCGGCGCCACCGTGCGACAGTTGACGAACTACCTCGCCCACAGCAACCACTCGTACTTTACTTATCCCTGCTGGTACGACAACGTCCGGAAGCTGGTGATTGCCTCCGACCGTGAC
>JAQBFL010000544.1:0-4607 GCA_032123415.1 bacterium
GTGAGGCCACTGCCCCAATCGGAACCGACGCGGAACTCGACACGAACGCCGTTCACCGTGAAGTCGACATCGGGTGAGGTGCCGACCGGTGCCTCCGGTTGCGGCGTGGGTGCCGGCACGGGGACCGGTGTGGGTTGCGCAACCGGCGCGGGTTGGGGAGCGGGCGTCGGCTGCGGAGCCGGGGCGGCCGGAGTCCCGGCTACGGACGGCTTGACCACGAGGTTTTGCAGAACGGGGTGCTCGAGGCTCCACCGTAGACGAAGCCGAATGTCGTGCTCTGTCCGGCGCCGATGCTGTTGCTCCACGAGGGAGGAGTCACTTTGAAGCGCGGCGAGGAAGATCCCTTGGCGAGGTTGGCATTCCACAGGCTGGAAATGTCTGCCGGGTAATCGAACTCGACACTCCAATCATTCACGGCCGACGTGCCGGGATTGCGCAGGGTGACGAGCACCTCGCCACCGCTGCCCCAGTTGGAGGTGACGGCATGGGTGACCTCAAGCGCACCGGATGCGGCGGGCGGTGCGGGCGCGGGCGTCGGCAAAGGCTCGGGAACGGTCGGAGCGACCGGAGGCATCGGCATCTCGTGGTCGCAGGTGCAACCGGTGCCGCAGTAGCCGTCGATGGGCGCTTTCTCCGGCGCGAGTGCGGGAGCGTAGTCGACGCCGCCGAAATCAATGTCGCTGGCGGAGAAGAATGCTTCGCCGGCCGGATCATCGCGTTGCCAAATGACATAGAGCACGTGGCGCCCGGCGCGCGGGGGAAGATTCACCGTGAACCGGAAATTGCGGCCCTCGAGATACGGGGGCACGGTATAAGAAACCGGCTCGAGATGGTCCCAACGCAACGGTTGCGCGGGATTATAGCCTTGCTTGGTGATGTACACGGCGAAGGAACTCGGCTGATGCGGCGAGGTGGCATAGAACACGCAGTCGTAAGGCCCCGCCTGCACCGGCGTGGCCGGCCAATCGGTCCGCGCCAGATCAATGCCGGCAAACTTGGACAATCCCGCGCTGGCCAGTTGGCCGTCGGGAATGAGGTCGCGGTAGTTGCGCTGCGGCACGAGCCGGGCCACTTCGTTCCACGTGTAGAACGGCGTGGGTCCCGAAACAGCCACGGCCGCGCGGGCGGCGGCGCTCGACGGGTTTTCCGGATTTTCCAGGAAGACCTGGTAAACACGGCTGACCGGATTGGCCATGGATCCGTGGGCGAATCCGTGTAAGGCGGTAGCGAACAATGCGACTGCCGTCAGGAGGAGGTATTTAATTTTCATTGTGTGATGGTTTTTTTTCGGGTCGGCGCCCGTCCGGGGACGGAGCATCGGCTCTGAAGCAAAAGACACCGTCCGCGGAGGAGCGCTCGGCGTTTTCGATGAATCCGCCGTAGGAGTCTGTGAATCGGCCAAAGGGGCGCCGAAAGTCGCTGGTTCGGACACCCCGCACCTGCAAAACTGGACGCTATGCCGCCCGTGAAGCCCCTGCCCGATGCCGGATGGCGCGGCTTTTTTGCGCATAGCTGGGCCTTCTGGCAGATGAATCTGTTCTTTTGGGTTCCTTACGGTTTGTTGGCCTTCGGCATCCGTCTGGCCTGGGGTCAGACGCCATGGCGCGCTGCGTTGTCCACCGTGGTCTTCGAGGGCACTTGCCTCTTGCTTTCGCTCGCCCTGCGCGCGTGTTACCGGCGGACGGATCGCGTCTTCGGGCTGCTGCCGGCCCTGCTGCTTATCGTTTTGAGTCTCGTCGCCGCTTCGGTGCAGGGCGTTGTGGCCGCGGGCTTCACGCTGTTGACCGGCTGGCACAACCCGATGTTCGATTTCTTCGTCAATGTCACTCTGCGGTTCATCCTCATGTGGACGAGCTTCATGATGTGGAGTCTCGGATACTACTGGCTATGGGCCGACACCGAGCGCTCGCGCGAATCCGAGCGCCGCGCGGAGGCCCAGCACGACGCCCAGCGTATGGAACTGCAGATGCTCCGCTCCCAACTCGACCCGCATTTCCTTTTCAACTCGCTCAACGGCATCGGCGCGGAAATACGCCCGCATCCGGACGCCGCTGTCGATATGGTCGGGCAGCTGTCCGATTACTTGCGTTACTCGCTCGACCACCGCAAGCAGCCCATCTCCCGCCTCTCGACCGAACTCGGCGCCATGGAAAGCTACCTGAGCATCGAACGCGCCCGCTTCGGCGACCGCTTGCATTTCACGGTTGAGGCTCCCGAGCCCGCCCGGATGCGGCTGGTGCCTAGCTTCCTCCTCCAGCCCTTGGTGGAAAATGCGGTCAAGCACGGGCTCGACCGATCCGCCGGAACCCTCTACATCACCCTGCGCGCGCACGTCGACGGCAACCTGTTGGAAATCATCGTTACCAATTCCGGCGCCATGGAACCGCCCGACCCTTCCCACCAAGGGCTTGGACTCGAAACGCTGCGCCGGCGGCTGGATCTTTATTACCCGCAACGGCACCGCTTCACGCTGGAAGCGGAGAACGAAAGCGTCGCCGCGACGCTGCAGCTTTGGGATCCGCCATGCTCCGCGTGATGATCGTTGATGACGAAGCGCTGGCCCGCCAGGGACTGCGCGACGAAATCGGTCGGTGCACGGGCGTGGAGGTCTGCGGCGAGGCCGGAAGCATGACACAAGCTCTGCAGGCTATTCCGGCGCTCGCCCCGGACGCCCTGTTCCTCGACATCCGCATGCCCCACGGCAACGGATTCGACCTACTCAAGAAACTGCCTGCTGCGCCGCCGGTTGTCTTTGTCACCGCGCACAGCGAATATGCGGTGCAAGCTTTTGAGGTTCAGGCCGTCGACTACCTGCTCAAACCGGTGCGTCCCGCGCGACTGGCCGAGGCGGTGGCGCGGCTGCAATCCGCCCTCGGGCAGGGCGGCGAGGAACCGGCCTATGGCGAGGAGGACCGTATCTGCCTGCGCACCCCGGAACGAACGCTAGTCACGAGGGCTGATGACATCATTCTGCTGCATGCCGAGGGGGATTTTACCCGCGTGACCGTCGAGGAAGAACATCCTCTGCTCATTTGCCAGACGCTGGGCATCTTCGAACGCACTCTGCCCTCACCTCCGCTCGTCCGCCTCGACCGCTCGCTCATGGTCAATATTGAGCGGGTGGAAACCATCGAGGTTAGCCCGACGCGGGGCGCAAGAGTGACGCTGCGCGGACGCGAACTTCCCGTCGAACTCGGCCGCACCGCCCTGCGGCGCCTGCGCGAATCGATCCCGCAAGTGGCGGGCGAATTGGAGGAGTGACCGAGGAAGGTGGAGAGTTTACGGGGGCGATAATACCAATCCTCAAAAGGACTTGGACTCACGAATGACGATCGTCGGGTAGGGACACGCGGCCCGCGTGTCCGTTGTTCAGAGAGCGGACGAGCGGGCCGCTCGTCCCTACCTTAAGAGGTAAAGTCCACAACCTTTCGGGTTTGGTATAACAACCGGCGCCGCTACATGTTTTCCAGCTACCCGAGCTGAGATAGCTGCGCAACCCCTGCTTGCCTCCCTTGAGCCGCGTTGGCGCGGGTGACGCGGTTACAGCGGGATGGTTCCGACGACATCGTCAGGGCTGGGAGCGCTGGGCTTTTGCGCGGTCTGCCGTGACGAGCGTATTCGTTGCTACACGTTGAAGTGGAACTCGATGACGTCGCCGTCTTGGACGACGTACTCCTTGCCTTCGATGCGGGGCTTGCCGGCTTCGCGGGCTTTGGCTTGGGAGCTGATAGGTTTGACAGGCGGCCCTATGTGACACATTGTGCACATATGACGACCATCACGATCCGCGAGTTGCACATGAAGACTGGGCAGTGGGTTCGAGCCGCGGCGCGGGGGAAACGCGGTCTGCTCGTTCTCGATCGCGGGCGACCGGCCGCGCGCCTTTTGCCGGCTGAGGAAGAGGCAGGAGTTGAGTTCTCGCAACGGAAGCTGGTGCGCGGATTCAACAGCTTGCCCGAATTGTCCGTCGATTCGGCGCATCTGCTCGAGGAGGACAGGCGCTGACCTATTACGACACAGCTTATTTGGCCAAGTGCTACCTGCGCGAACCGGACAGCGAACGTGTCCGGGAGCACGCGCTTGAAGCCGGGCGCATCGCCTGCTGCGAAATCGGAAAGGTGGAACTCGCTGCTGTTTTTCACCGTCACTTGCGGGAGAAACGGCTCAACTCACGTCAATACGGCGTGGTCATGCGGCAGTTCGCATCCGATCTGGACCAAGGAGTGTGGACATGGCTACCGCTCACTTCGCCCGTTTTGGCTTTGGCGCAGAAGCGCTATGACAACCTATCAACCAAAGTGTTTCTTCGCGCCGCCGACGCCATGCATCTTTCCTGCGCGGCGGAGAACGGATTCGACGAAATCTTCACCAACGACCGGCACATGCTGGCTGCTTGTGCGGCGTTCGGATTAGATGGACGCAATCTGATGGCGTAGCGCCGCGTTCAGACATTGAAGCGGAACTCGATGACGTCGCCGTCTTGGACGGTGTATTCTTTGCCTTCGATGCGGAGCTTGCCGGCTTCGCGGGCTTTGGCTTGGGTGCCGAGGGTGATGAGATCGTTGAACGCGATGGTTTCGGCGGCGATGAAGCCGCGCTCGAAATCG
>JAQBFL010000545.1:0-3834 GCA_032123415.1 bacterium
CCTTATGCGGCGCGACAACGTCGAGGTGCTGCCGCTGCTGCTCGCCGAGACGCGCCGCGTGCCGGACAACTGCTCCGTGCTCGTGGTTGCGGCGCCCACACGGGCGGTCGCGGATGCCGAGCGCGACGCGATCGACGCCTACCTGGCGCGGGGCGGTCGCGTCTTGGCCATGCTGGAGCCCGCAATCCGCAGCGGGTTGGAGCCCATGCTGGAGCACTGGGGCGTTCGACTGGCCGACGACGAGGTGGTGGGGTTGACTCTGACCGGGCGCGAAGTCGTGGTCAAGGACTACCCCGAACACCCCGTAACGCACGGCGTGCGGTCGCTGATCACCATGTTCTTCCGGCCGCGGTCTGTCGAGCCGGCCTGGCCCGCCGCGAACACGCCGGCGGATCGCCCCAGGGTTTCGGTTCTGGCGCAAACGACCGAGGACTCGTGGGCCGAGATGGACCCCGGGCAGTTGCCCCCGCGCTATGACGACGGCGTGGATCGACGGGGACCCATCTCGCTGGCCGTGGCGGTCGAGCGGGGCGCCGCCGGGGTGATCGACGTACAGATTAAACCCGCCAAGATGCTTGTGATCGGAGACGCCGATTTCGTGGCCAATGGCGCGCTGGAGGGGGGGGTCGGCGGAAACGCGGACTTTTTCATGAGCGGTCTGAACTGGCTGCTCGAGCGGGAGGGGCTGATGGCCATCTCCCCCAAGACGCCGGGCGAGCTGCGGATCGGCCTGAGCCGCGAGCAGTGGAGGCTGGCGTACCTGCTGTGCCTGGCGGGGGCGCCCCTGGCGTTGGGCTTGGTGGGGTTTCTGGTCTGGCTGGCGCGTCGGCGTTGATCGGTCGATTTGCGCGAACGAGGGCGTGGCGTGAGATTCAAAACGACATTCTGGTTGCTGGCGATGGCCGCCCTGCTGGCCGGCGCCGTCCAACTCTCTCGCCGTGCGGACAACCTGCGTCTGCGCGAGCACCCGGCCGCGGAACGATTCCTGGATGTCCAGGCCGAGTCGGTGGACCGACTTACCGTGCTTACGCCCGACTATCGCGTGGTCTGCGTCCGCCACAAGGGCGGATGGCGCATCGCCGAACCGCTCGATACCTGGGCCGACAAGGCGGCGGTCGATCGCATGCTCAGCGCCCTCGAATCGCTATCGGGCAAGGAGATCATCACCCACGAGCAACGCCGCGCGCGCGCGCTTTCCCTGGCCGACTACGGGTTGATGGCGCCGCGCATTCGCATCGGCGTGACGGACAGGCTCAAGACCCGCGTGCTCTTCGTCGGCGACGAGGCGCCGCTGGGCGATTTGCGCTACGTGCGCGTCGTGGGCGCGCCGGACGTGATCGGCGTGCCGCGCGAGTTCGCGGACGTGCTGCCGCCGCGGCTTGACGGATTCCGGGACCGGGCCCTGTTGCACGGAAACGTGGGCGAGGCGGTCCGGTTGGATGTGCAGGCCCCCGACAGCGGTTTCGTCCAGATGTCCGCGGTGTCCGGCGAATGGCGGATTCAGCAACCGCTCGCCACGCGAGCGGATCGGGCCATCGTCGAACGGATGCTCGACCGGCTATTCGCCCTGCGAATCGAGAACTTCGTGTGGGACACCCCGGCAGGTGGGCCTGTTGTGGACGTTACGCTGGATGGCGGGGCCGGCGCGCAGGACACACGGTTCGCCCCCTACGGTCTGGCTCAGGATGAAGCCCTGCGCGTATCCATGGGGCTGGGGGGGGGCGAGACTCGGCAGGAACTGTGGTTCGGCAAGGAACACGGCGAGAGCAACCGCTGGGTCTATGTCAAGACACGGGACGGGAACTCGGTCTACTCCGTCGAGGCCGGCACGGTGCGGTCGCTGCCGCACACGCTCGATGCGCTGAGGGCCCGCGACGTTTTTCTGACCCCGCCCGCGAACGTCACGTACCTCGCCATCTATGAAGGAGACGAGCAAGTCATATTGAGCCGTCCGAGAGACGAGGTTTGGTCGATCTCGGATCCGGCGCGCGCCCCCGCCGACCAGCCGGTTGTGTTGGACCTGGTGGAGCAGCTTTGCCGCTGGCGCATCGCGTCCTTCGTGCCGCAGCCGCCGGGCGACGCGGCCAGCTATGGCCTGGCGCCTCCACGCCGACGCATTCTGCTGGCCGAGGCTGTGCCGTCCCTTCCGGCGGCGGGCCCCGACGCCGCGCCGCCACCCGCGGATCTGTCCGGGGGCCTCCTGCTGGGACGGCGGACCGAGGAGGGCCTCGTGTACGGTGCGTTCGATCCGCGTCGCGAGGTGTTTCTGCTGCCGGCCGAGGTGGTAGACGACCCGCGGCTGAGCCCGCGCAACGCACTGCTTCTGCGCGACCGCACGATGCTCGCCGTTGCCCGGGAGAGGATTGTCGGCATTCGGATGGAACAGCCGGGCATGGAACGTACGCTGGCGCTGGACGAGACGGGGACGTGGAAGGTCGAGAGCGCGGAAGGCAACGCTCCGCGGCGGGTCTTGGCGGGCGCGATCGAGGACCTACTGCTGGCGGCGGCCAACCTGCGGGCGCTGCGGGTCGAGGCGCTGGCTCCCGCGGATGTGTCCGCCTACGGGCTGTCCGCGCCGCGTGCCTCAGTCACACTGGCATTGAGGGGCGATAACGGAATTCGGAAGGCCTTGCTGATCGGCGGCTCCGCCGCGACGGGCGGGGTGTATGCCATGGTCAAGGGGCAGGACGTCGTGTTCGTGCTCGACAGTGGCGACGTGGCGATGCTTCTACGCGACCTCACAACCGCGGAAGCGCGGCCATGAGCGCCATCGGCGGCCGGCGGCCGGCGTCCTTCCCGGTCTGGATGGCCAGAGCGATTCTGGCCGCGATCGCCGTGTTCGTCGCAACGCTCGTCCACCTGGCGATTGTCGGTCTGCCGGATTGGGCCACGGACTACGTCCTGCGGCGCACCCCGATGGGGCCGTTTGTCTTGGAAATCGCCGGCGCGCGCTGCCATCCGATCCGCGGCCTGGTGCTCAAGGATCCGCGCGTCTTCATCAAAGGCGTGGTTGGACCGCCGTGGTTCGCCGCGCGCGAGGCGACGGTGCTTCCGGACTTTTCGGACTGGGTTGGCGTCCGTCCCGCGATCCGGGAAGTCCGCGTGACGGACGCCGTGCTCAGGACGGCCACGTTCGCCCCTGCGCGCGGAACGGAGCCTGGGCCGCCGGTGTCATTCGACTTCCGGTTCGTGGGCCGCAACCTGGACATGCTGGGAGTGTTCGTGTCCGACGCGGTGTGCCGGGTCCGGCTGGCGGAGGGCGTCCTCGCCATCGAACGGGTCGAGGCGTGTGTCGGCGTCTCCGGCGATGGGGATCCCAACTTGACCGGCTGGGTGACCGTGGCGCCTGCCACGCGGCGGCAGGAGGGTCGGATCGAGACCCGCTTCGATCCCGTCCTCATTCTTCCATTGTGCGATCTGACCGGCGTGCCCTTCCTGCGGAAATTGATCGGATGTTTCGGCTTCCCGAACGCGCCGCCGCGCGTGAGCGCGCACTTCCGACGGGACGGGTCGGAAGGCGGAGGGTTGACGGTGCAGTCGCGCGCCTGGCTGGAGAACGCGAGCTACCGGGGCGTGGACGTCCTGCGGGCCGACACCGAGGTGCTGGTCGACCGGTCCCCGGGCGACATAAGCGTCACCCTCGACCCCCTGCTGGTTGTGCGTCCCGAAGGGATCGCGAACGTGCGCATGACGGTATTGCCCCTCACGAAAACCGTGCATTTCTCCGGCGAATCGGGCCTCGATCCGCGGGCTCTTGCGGACATGGTGAACGTGTTGACCAACGACTGGACCCGCCGCGTGCGGATCGAGGGGCCGGTCGATTTGAGGCTGCGG
>JAQBFL010000546.1:0-2516 GCA_032123415.1 bacterium
GTGTGCGACCAGTGCTCGCCGTTGCCGATGAAGGCCACCGCGCCCTTGGCCTCGGTGGGCGTTCCCTGGCGGATGAAGACCTCGCCGAAACAGGGATCATCGCCTTCGAAATTGCCGTTGAGGCAGACGAAGCTCATGACCACGGGCATCATGGCGCCATTGTCCACGCCGGGGATGTTGTCCACCACGAAATGCGGCGGTTCCCATCCGGCGGTGCCGTAGGCCCAGCCACGGTAGGCGCAGATGGCCACGCCCTCTTCAAAGGCGTTGGTGATGGGGATGACGCCGTTGAACAGGGGCGGGAAGAAAACGGTGCTGGCCGGCTCGAAGCCGATGCTTTCCAGCTGCTCGCCGCACCATGTCACGGTGGTCGAAGGCGTGCTCGATCCGTAGTTGCCGGCGACCATCAGCGAGCGGGTGAACCACTCCGTGCCCTCGTCCACGAAGGGATCGCGTTCGTAGGCCACGGATTTGTTGACGAGTGTCTCGGCCTCAAGCGTGCCCTCCACGGACATGCGCCCCAGGTGGAGGTCGGGGAGCCAGTCGTCCGGATCCATGAGCGTGTAGGGATGGTCGGAGACGTTCTCGCTGAAGCTCCAGGCGGGCAGTACGTCGACGTCGCCCAAGAGCAGGACATACTCGGGCGGAGTGTCCCAGTTGTTGTAGGCGTCGCGCAGCCAGGCCTGGATGGCCGTGTTCTCGTGGCCGGTTTCGGCCGTGGTGGCGAGCACCACGTTGAAACCCTTCTGGCGCTTCCAGTCCACAAGGGGCTGTGCGGCGGCCACATAGGCGGGCGCGGTGATGATCACATAACTGCCGTTTTCGCCCTGAGCCGCCTCACGGGGCTGAGTACCGTCCAAACCCGAAACCAGGGCTGAGAAGGCCCGGTCGAAGTCGCGGGAATGGGTCGGCGCCTGCCGGTCCCAGCTGCCATCGTGATGGATGGCGATGTCCAGCCGACCGGCTGCGGGATCGTCCGCGCGAAGGGAGAGCACGGGACGGCCCCTGAGCATACCGAGGATCCTCGCGGGAGCCAGATCGGCATCGCCGCTGAGAAGCTCCAGCCACACCTCGCCGGCGTCGGGAGGAAGCGCGACGAGGCGGTGCAGGGAAACCCCCGGCTCCGCGTCCGCATCGACTTCGAAGGACAGAATGGAATGGTCCGCGAATACTTCCTCGCGCACCGGAACCGACATCTTCGAGAACGCCTGCTGATCGATCTCAGCCGCGGCAGCCCCCAGGGCCGCTACGGCGAGGAGACCGGTTCCAAGAGCAAGCGCAAAATTAGCGCGCCTCATTTTATCAGGATCATCCGCCTTGCTTGTTTGGAGCCCAGAGCGTCCAACTCGTAGAAATAAACGCCACTGCTGAGAGCATTGCCGTACCTATCCCGACCGTTCCAGTCCACTTCGTGGCGGCCGGCGTTAGTCTGGCCCAAGTTCAGCAGATCCACAGTTCTACCAGTAACGTCATAGATCCTCAAGTTCGCAATTCCGGGCTCATCAAGCTCGAAGAATATCCTGGTCTTGGGGTTGAAGGGATTGGGCGCGTTGCCGAGAAGCCGGGCCGCGAGGACCGCCATCTCGGGCGCGTCGACGGTGCATCCGGAGGGCTGAGAGCCCACGAGTTCGCCGCAGGCGCTGTGAGCGGCCGCGCAGGGACTCTCGTCCTCCACGTTGTACTCGACACCCTCGCTGCCGCAGAATTGTGGATTCAAGGAAAAGTTGTTGCCGCCGTCGGTGCCGCAGAGGGCATCGCCGCCGGCGTTATTCCAGATGTCCGTGCAGGAAACGCTGGGCGTGGCGCCCTGGCAGAAGAGGCCCTGTCCCGAGACCGAGTTGACGATGATGCAGTTTTCGATAAGCGCATCTCCGCCCCATTGGCAGGAGATGCCCCCGCCGAAACCGTTGGGACCGGTGGAGTTGCCGCTGAAAGTGCAATTGACGACCTGCGGGCCGGGCGTGAACTCGAAATCCGCGCCGCCGCCATCGCCGTAGGTACCCGTCACGGCATTGTCGGTGACCAGGCAGTATTCGATCAGGGGGCTGGATTGATTCGTGTGGATGCCTGCTCCGCCGAGCCCCGGGCTGGGCAGGTCGTTGCGGGTGACCACGCAGTGGCTGAGCGTGCCGCCCGAATTGTCCAGGAAGGCGATGCCGCCGCCGTAGCCCAGGGCCGTGTTGTTGTCGATGAGGCAATCGCTGATGGTCGGGCTGGCACTCAAGACCGCGATGCCTCCGCCGCTGCCGTAGTCGAAGTTAATGATATTGGAAACAATCTCGCAGCCAGAGATCGTCGGGTTGCTGTTCTGGCGGATGAAGATGCCGGCGCCGCTGGGCGCCTCGTTCCCCAGGAAGCTGCAGTCGCTCACCGTGGGGTTGCTGTTCTCCTCGATGGCCAGGCCGCCGCCCTGCTTGGCGACGTTGTACAGAAAATCCACACGCGTGATGATGGGCGAGGCGTTGTTGATGCAGATCATGCCGCCATCAAGGTTCGCCATGACCTTCAGATCCCGC
>JAQBFL010000547.1:0-4058 GCA_032123415.1 bacterium
GACGTTTCCGGAACGACCGAGGTCTACGTCGACACCTTTCCGAAACCCTCGAGCGCGCGCCGCGTGAACACCGGAGGCGCGGCGCTGCAAGTCGACTTTCGATCCGACGGCAAGGAGCTCTTCATCCTGGCCGCCGACGGCGATCGCTCGTCGCTCTACGCGAGCGAACTCCGGCCGGGCGGCGAGCTTGCGATCGGCCGCCCGCAGAAGCTGTTCACGCTGCCGGTCGAATGGTCGGGGTTCGCGCCGTCGCCCAAGGGTGACCGGTTCCTCCTGCTCGAGCGGATCGGCAACCGCTCGCCCTCTTTGACCCTGGTCGACAACTGGCGGGCGCAGCTCGCGCCGTAGCGCATCTTTGTTTCTTCCTGCAAACCCGGGCTTCGATTCTGCTTGTCTCCGCTTGATGGATGGCTGTAGTCTCACCTCACGCAGGTCGGGGGGGCGGGCAAGTTCGGTCCAAAGTCCGGCTGGCCGGTCGAATAAGTTCCCCACGTCGAGAGCAATGGCGAGCGGACGGAGGGATGCCATGCGCTACGCGGTTCTGCTTGTAGTTTTCGCTTTCCTGATCTTCGGCTCGCCACCTGTCGCGGCGCAGGGCGGACCGCCCTGCAGCGGGTCGTTTCCCACGTGCAACGGAGACTGCAATCCGGGCGAGGAGTGCGTCGGCGGCGAGTCGGGCACGGACTGTGTCTGCGTGCCCCAGGACAACCCGTGCTCGAGCTCCGGAGCGCCTGAGTGCGATGGCGCTTGCGGACCGGGTCAGGCCTGCGTCGATACCGGTTCCATCTGTGCCTGCGTTGCCGATCCGGCGGTTTTGTGCGAATCGACGACTCCCGCCGACGAGTGCGGCGGCGAGTGTCCGCCCGGATTGCGTTGCGGCCTTGACGAATCGGGCGCAGCGCCGGTGTGCGCGTGCCTGGTCCCACAGCCGGAGTGCGGCACAGGCGACCCGACGTGCGGGGGTCGCTGCCCGGAGGGCGAGATCTGTCAGTCCGCGTTGGGTGGCGGATGCAACTGCGTACCCGGTCCCAGCTGCGGTTCTTCTCCGGCGGGTCAGTGCGACGGCTACTGCCCCGCGGATGGCTTCCGCTGCGTGCTCGACGGCTCGAGCTGCGCGTGTCTTCCCGTGGACATCGCGTGTTCGAGCGCCTCCGCGCCCCAGTGCGACGGCCGCTGTCCCGACGGCATGCTGTGCGCTCCGGCCGCGGTGGGGGGCTGCACGTGTCAGTCATTGGCCTGCGGCTCGAGCCCGTCCCCCGAGTGCGGCGGCGACTGTCCGCCCGGATCGACCTGTCGGGCTGGACCGGCGGGCTGCGGCTGCGTCAACGACGCCATCCCTTGCAGCGCGGCGCTGGCTCCCGAATGCAGCGGCGATTGCGCCGTCGGATCGAGTTGCGAGCTCGATGCCTCGGGAACCGTGTGTGCGTGCCTGCCGGTCGCGGTCGCGTGCGGCGACGCGACGGCGCCGATCTGCGAGGGCGAATGTCCCACGGGCCAGACCTGCGAGGAGGCGCTCCCCGGCGCCGGCTGCCAGTGCGTGACGCCCGCAACGTGCGGCGAGACGGCGGCGCCCGAATGCGGCGGAACCTGCTCCCAGGGCGAGGTCTGCGTCGAAGGCATCCTGGGGGACTGCGTCTGCGAGCCGCTGGCCACCGACTGCGACGAATCGCCGTTCCCGACCTGCGGCGGCTCGTGCCCCGACGACCACCGCTGCGAACCGGAGTCCGCGACCGGCGCCTGTCGCTGCTTCGACTGCGTCTTCGAGGGACTCGTGCCCGGCCCGGAGGCGCAGTTGGTGTGGCCGTCTAAGACGCGCCTGCGCTGGTCGCGCGCCGACTGCGCTGTGAGCTTCAACGTGTACCGGCACGACGGTGCGTTCGTGGATGGCGACCAGAACGGCGCGGCGGACGATTACGGTCCCTGCTACGTCTCCGGACTCGCGACCCCGGAGTTGATCGATACCGATACTCTGCCCCCGGGCGGTCTTTTCAGCTACGTCGTGACGGGTGAGAGCGCCGGGCAGGCCGAGGGGCCGCTCGGCACGGCGTCGAACGGCGCGAGCCGGCCGCATCCGGCTCCCTGTCCGTGAAGTTCCATGAAGTGGAGGCTACTGCCATGCGAATGACGATGGACGCCAAGCTGTTGCGATTCGCTCTTGGGATCGCGTGCTTCGTGGTCGCGACCACGTTCGTGAGCGCCGCGCCCGCGCCCGATGCGCCTGCGACGGGGATGAGCCAGGCGGCGCACCTGCAGAGTGATGCTGCGGCGCTCGAACCGAAGCCGACGTCCGCGCGCGTCGCCGCCGCGATCGAGCGCCTTCGCCTCCAGCCCGCGCCAGCGGGAGAGGCCTTCGCGTTGATCAAGGTCACCGATCGCACGACCGGAGAGCGGGTCATGTTGACGCGCGGCGTGCCGCCTCCGAACTTCGACGCCTACCTTGTCGATCCGGCGACGGCCCCGGCGGGCTGGATCTTCGCCGAGGAGAGCGCGCTCGGCGCCGAGGATGGAGTGGAGATCGCGATCCGCTCGCACTCCATGGTGCCCAGCAAGATCGCAGCCGAAGAGGCCGGACCGGTGTTATCCGAAGACGACGAGGAGTATCTGCGACTCGCCCGCCAGTACGATGGCGGGCCGTTGCCGCTGCGCATCGACAGCGATCTACGCAAGGCACTCGGGGTGCGCTCCGCCCTGGACGGCGCAGACGGCGAGCCGATCCACGTCGCCATCGAGCTTCGTAACGTGGCGCACGTCCGGATTCCGAAGGCCCCCGACCTGGAGGCGGGTGGCCATCTGTGGGCGGCGCTCGAAATCCAGGCCCAGCGCGAGCGCGTCATCGGCGAGCGCAAGTTGGCCATTCGCTCGCGCCAGATGCCGGTGGAGCAGGCGGTGCGCGCGGCCGGCGGCCTCGTCCTTTACAGCTCGTGGCTGTCCGGAACGGTGGAGGCGATGCTAACCCCGGCGGCCATCGTGGCGCTGGCCGGGCATCCGGCCGTGCGGTCGATCGAAAAAGTCCTCGAGAACACCGCCTCCGGCGCCTCTCTCGGTGGCACTCCGACAAAAGACTACTTCGACGGGATCGACATCTTCGATTCCACCCATCAGAGCGCGTTCGACAACCACGAGGGCTACCACAGCGCGGGCGGGCACTCCTACACCTCGCGAGTGACCATCGGGATGGTCGAGGAGTGCATCCGCGAAGATTCACCGGCCTGGCGCAACAACAACCCCTCATCGTCGTTCCGCGCTCGTTTCTACGACATCGATCCGTTAGGTCACACGCTGGGTAGCGTCGAGAATTGCTGGGCCGACGGCGACGGCGAGAAGTTCGAGCACGGCCACTGGGTTGCGTCGATGATGGTCGCGGACTTCATGGATGGCCAGGAGCCCGCTCTCAGCACGAACTCCCGGCGCCGGCTCACCGGAAGCTGCCCCGAGTGCTACCTGACGTTCTTCCAAGACCAGAATCTCAACCAGCGCATCGAAGGACTCGATCGCGCGTGCGAGAAGGGGGTGGACATCTTCCAGTCGAGCGTCGGCACGAACGCGCAGTCCTGCGACGGAAACGGGGGCTTCGATGGCACGCTCCAGGACCTGACCCTCGACTGCGGGGCCCTCTTCGTCCAGTCCGCGGGAAACAACGGAAGCGGCAGCGGAAGTTGCACGACGGCCTATCCGGCCGACCACCCCTGGACCTTGACGGTGGGCGGTGTGCGGACGGACATCCCCTGCAGCGACGACAGCGACTGGTTCACTTCGAACTGCGTGTACGATTCGGGGGCATCGCGGGGAGGAGCCACCTACAACGGCGATAGCAACCGCGCCAGCGTGATCGACCTTGCGGCGCCCTATCGCGTCATTACGCTCGACCCCGACGTGCTCACCCCCGCCACGCAGATCAGAATCCAGGGAACGAGCTTCTCCAGCCCCATCGTCGCCGGGCTCGCCGGCCGGATGATGGACTTCTGGCGCCAGCACGCCGACACGTCGGTGTTCTATTCCAACCGCATGAAGACCATGATGCTGTTGTTCGGCGATCGCTCGACGGGCCAGACAGGGGC
>JAQBFL010000548.1:0-3944 GCA_032123415.1 bacterium
AGCCCGAGGCGATCGCCGCGGAGGCGCTCAGCGCGGCGGCCAGGGCCGCGCGACCCGCCTTGATTGCGATACCTTGCCACATACGACCTCCGTACAGGTGTTTTCAATATCCAACAGCCAACAAGGAATGTCCAACTTCCAAGGTTGGAGCCGCTCGACATTCCTTGGTCATTGGACATTCCTTGTTGGCTGTTGGAAATTCGCGCCTAGGCATCCGGGCGTCTCGTCTCAGTCAGGATTTCCTGGTCCGCACCGAAAATTGTGGCGATCAACGCCGCGCGCATCCACATCCCGTTGCGCATCTGCCGCCAGTAGACCGCGCGCGGGTCGCGGTCCACGCCGGGGGCGATCTCGTCGCGGCGCGGGAGCGGATGCAGGATCACGGCGCCGGGCTTGAGCAGCGCCAGGTGTTCCTCGCGGAAGTGGTACGCCGAAGTGTCGATCCGGCCGCTCTGCCCCTTCTCGGTGTCCCACTCGTCCTGGACGCGCGTCATGTAGATGGCGTCCGCGCGCGGGATCATCGGTTTGAAGGTCGTGCTCAACTCCCACTCGCCGTTCACCGCGTCCAGGCGGGTCAGGACGTCCTGGCCGATCTGGAGCTGTTCGGGGGCCACGAAGATCTGGTTCACGCCGCTGTAGTTCGTGAGCAGGGTCGAGAGCGAGCGGACGGTGCGGCCGCGCGCCAGGTCTCCGACGAAGACGATGGTCTTGCCGTCGATGCCGCCGCGTGTCTCGAAGCTGCGCTGGAGGGTGTAGATATCCAGCAGCGCCTGGGTGGGGTGCTGGTCCTTGCCGGAACCGGCGTTGACGATCGGCACGGGGCGCTCGGTGTTGGCCAATACCCAGGCCATGCGTTCGGCGAGACCGCCGATCTGGCTGCGCATGACGATCAGGTCGAAATACGAGCTGAAGGTGCGCACGGAATCCTCGCGGGACTCGCCCTTGAGTTCGCTGGAGGTGGCGCTGTCGCGCACCTCGCCGATGCGCAGGCCGAGAATCTGGCAGGCGGCGCAGAAGGAGAGGAACGTGCGCGTGCTGGGCTGGGAGAAGTACAGCATGGCGCGCTTGTGAGCCAGCACCTGTTGCAGCCGGCGCATGCCTTCGCGCTGCTTGGCCGCCTGGCGGATGTGCGTGGCCAGCGCGCCCAGCGCGTCGAGGTGCTTGCGCTGGAATTGTTGCGCGAGCAGTACGTTGAAGGGGCGGTCGTCGGGCATGAGCATCGCGGCCTTGCCGTCCGGGCTCAGGTTCTGGAACTCATCCCATCCGATCTCTCTGAGCGTCATCGCAAATCCTCCCCTGGCGCTCCGCGAAGCGCCGCTTGGAGACCCCGAGGCAGCACCGTCACGTCACGCCTGCGCTCGGGTGTCCCGTTCCGCCAGCGTGGCAACCAGCAGGGCCTTGATCGTGTGCATTCTGTTTTCCGCCTCGTCGAACACGCAGGAGAAGGGGGCGGCAAACACCTCGTCGGTCACTTCGAGCGGGCCGCAGTGCGCGGTGACCTCCGTGTTCGAGTCGTGAAACGCCGGCAGGCAGTGCAGAAAAATGACGCGGCCGCGCTCGACGTTGCCCGTCAGTCGCATGAGGTCCATGTTCACCTGGTAAGGCCGCAACAGGCGCAGGCGCTCTTCCTTCTTGCTCTCCTCGCCCATGGAGACCCACACGTCGGTGTAGACGACGTTGGCGTCGGTCATGGCGTCGCGGGGGTTGTTGTCGATGCGCACGGACGACCCGTTGCGCCGGGCCACGGCCTCCGAGGCGGCCACCAGGGCGTGGTCTGGCATGAGCTCCGGCGGGGTGCAGTTCACGAAATCCATGCCGGCTTTCGCACACCCCAGCATGAGCGAGTTGGCCACATTGTTGCGGCCGTCTCCGATGTAGACCATACGCAACCCGCGCAGTCGGCCGAAGTGCTCCTCGATCGTCATCAGGTCGGCGAGGGCCTGGGTGGGGTGGCAATCGTCCGTCAGGGCGTTCCAGACCGGGACGCCCGAGTGCTCCGCCAGCAACTCGACGGTGCGCTGGGCGAAACCGCGGTACATGATGCCGTGGAACATGCGGCCGAGGACGCGCGCCGTGTCGGCCACCGATTCCTTCTTGCCGAGATGGATGTCGTGCGACGAGAGGTATTCGGTGGCGCCGCCTT
This sequence comes from bacterium, assembly GCA_032123415.1. Taxonomy (GTDB): domain Bacteria; phylum Verrucomicrobiota; class Kiritimatiellia; order UBA8416; family JADHWI01; genus JAQBFL01. The sequence goes on from JAQBFL010000548.1 coordinate 2,144, forward strand.
CGTCAGCCACGGCCACGGCGGTGGCGCAGCGCGTCCGAGTCGAGGACTTCTCGAAGACCATGGCCACGTGCTTGCCTTCAAGGTGTCGCGCGCGCCGGCCTTCGCGCCGGGCCTTCTTGAGGTCGCGGGCGAGGTTCAGGATGGCCTGCATCTCCGTGTCCGTGATGTCGTCGAGGGTCAGCAGGCTGCGTCCCGCCAGTTTGCTCAGCACTGTCGTCATGGGTTCCATGTCCTTCCTCGTCGTCCGTCGCCGGGGCGTGTGGGCCCATGGCGCCGATGCGGTTCAAAAGAAATCATTACGATACCCGGCCACGAATGGCAAGCTCGATGCGCGGCGCGCCGGAGCGGCTACATGCCCGCGCCATGCACGAAGCAAGGACTTTGAGGCGCAAGGACCTAATGACGAAATACCAAAATCCGAAAGAAATCCGAGATCCGCATGCCGAATCGTGCCTGGCTGATTGACTCAAGTTGCCCCCACATGTTGTGCGTGCGGGTGCGACACTTTTCAGGGGCAAGGCAAGATTACGATTAGGATTGTGAATATACCACATGTTGTGGCCACTTGAGTCAATCAGCCCCCCACGTTCAATTTCTGACAGATTCCGTTGGCGGAAGTGCGTCAATGTCATACTTTCCTTTCCGCGGTGACTGGTTCTCGGTGCGGAGGGGGATGCGCATCACACCGTAACGTTCCAGAGCGGGACGGCAAGCCGCCGCCGGGCGGCCCCCGTTTTCCCGTCCATTTCGGTGGACGCGAACGGCGACCCTCCATAGGCGGGCAGGCAGCGAGCGGTGGACGATTGGGATGCCCTCGCCTGTCGCGGCAGCCCCCGCTGCGCCTGCATGTCCCCGGCAGACGATTACGCGCGACGATTACGGCTAACGATCAGGCGCGTAAGCCCCTCGTCTTCCGTAAGCGTCGCCCGTAAGCGTCCACCGATCCCCGCCGCATCGTCTTTCATTCATTTTTTGACAGTACCTTCGGCGGCATTCTGTCAAACTTGCCGAACAATCGCTTGCAGAGCAACTCCACGTCTTCTTCGCGAATCTTGTCGAGCCGTTTGCGATCCTTGGCGATACGCTCCGTCTGCTCCAGTTCGTCGAACAGCAACCCCAGCATCTTCGCGGCAGCCTGAGTCCGGAATCTTTCGGCCCGTCGGTAATGCATCCAACGGCCTTCCTTCCGGCTTTCCACCCAACGCGCCGCACGCAGTACGGAGAGGTGCTTCGAAACCGTGGAAGGCGCCAGTTCCAACAGCCCGATCAGCTGGCAGACGCACAGCTCGCCGTCCCGTAAAGCGCACAGGATCCGCAGCCGGGTTTCGTCCGCCAACGCTTTGAGCGCATCCAATGTATCAAGCATGCACACCTCTCACATTTCGTGATGCAGCGAAATGTATCACGAGCTGCGTCATTCCGTCAAAGAGAAATTGTCGGCCACCTGTGAGGAAGAGGGGTCAGTGTTCCACAATCCTCTTAGGGGCGGCGGGGTCACGTCTCAACAATCAACAAGATGGACTTGCGGTCGATGTGTAGTGTGATTGAATGCGGGCATGGCAAGACCTATGCGACGACCGGAGGTTGACGGTTGGTACCACGTCATGGGGCGTGGACTGGAGAGGCGGGAACTGTTTACGGAGGATCGCGAGCGGGAACGCTTTCTCGACCTGCTGGCGGCGGTGCACGAGACGCATGGGTTGGTCATCCACGCCTATGTGCTGATGGACAACCATCTGGTGGTGCAGACGCCGCAATGGTTGACGACCGAAGCGATCTTGGTACGGTCCGGCGGGGCGGA
>JAQBFL010000549.1:0-12779 GCA_032123415.1 bacterium
GTCATGGCGGCTACCGCTTGACCGGCCAAAGAGAACACATCCATGCGCTTTCTCGTCGATGAGAGTTGCGATGCCGCTGTCTTACATGCCCTTCGTGATGCGGGCTGGGATGTAATAGCCGTCTCAGAACGATGTCTCGGAGCTGCCGATACGGATGTGATGGCCCTCGCGTCCAGCGACGATCGCATCCTGGTGACGGAAGACAAGGATTTTGGGCAGCTTGTTTTCGCGTCCGGCCGTGGCCACTGCGGGGTTGTGCTCCTTCGCTATCCGTTTCCCTTGGCTGCCCTTATCGCTGCAACGCTCGTGGCTCTCATAAGGAAGCGCGGCGGGTCGCTTGCCGGGGCATTCGTCGTCCTGCGGCCGGGAAGCGCGCGCATTACACAACCTCCGTTCCCTTGCTAGACGTAACGCAGAGCCGCTGCGGGGGCCATGCCGTCAAACCGCGCCCGCGGCGGCGCTTGCCTTCGACGCGGGCGGCGTGGTACAAACCGCACATGGAATGCAACATTTTGTACTTCGGCGACAATATAGAAATCATGCGGCGCTACCTGCCCGATGATTCCATTGACCTTGTCTATGCCGATCCTCCGTTCAAGAGTAACCAGAACTATAATGTTCTGTTCAAGGAACAGGACGGCAGCCGCGCCGCGTCGCAGATTCTCGCCTTTGAAGATACGTGGACATGGGATCAGGAAGAGAAGCCGTCTTCGCCGATCTCGTGACCGCCGGCGGCAAGGTCGCCGACGCGCTGCAAGCCTTCCGCCAGCTCATCGGACCGTGCGACATGCTCTCCTATCTGGTCATGATGGCGCCGCGCCTCATGCAGTGCCGCCGCGTCCTGAAGGCGACCGGAAGCATGTACCTGCACTGCGCCCCGGCGGCGAGTCACTACCTGAAACTGCTTATGGACGCCGTCTTCGGCCCCGCCAACTTCAGGACGGAAATTGTCTGGAAGCGTAGCAGCGCGCACAGCGACGCCAAACAGGGCCGCGCCCAGCATGGCCGAATCCATGACGTGATTCTGTTCTACACAAAGACGGATGAGTGGTTCTGGAATCACGTCTTCACGCCCTACGATCAATCGTATGTGGACAGCTTTTACAAGAACACGGAAACCGAAACGGGACGAAGGTATCAGTTGGACAACTTGACCGGGCCGGGAGGTGAAGCAAAAGGGAATCCGTCCAACGAAGTCATGGGCGTGACCCGCTTCTGGCGCTATAGCAAAGAGAAGATGGCGGAGTTGATCCGGCGGGGCCGCGTTGTTCAAACGAAACCGGGGTCAGTCCCCCGGTACAAACGATACCTTGACGAGATGCCGGGGTTGCCACTTCAGGACTTGTGGACGGACATTGGGCCGATCAGTTCGCAAGCGGCGGAGCGTCTCGGCTATCCGACACAGAAGCCGGCTGCCCTTCTGGAAAGGGGCTGGATACGGGCTCCTGATACCCTTTATGTTCATCTCCATCGGCATGAAGACCGACCTGTCGAGTCTGCTGACGGCGCGGGAGAATGCGCTGCTCGTTCTGGCGACCGTTACGGCCCTGGTAGGAAGCAAGGTGCTTTCGGGGTGGCTGGCCATGCGGCTGTCGGGCTTCTCGCATGCCAAGGGGCTTTGCGCCGGCTTGATGACCGTACCGCAGCTCTCGGCCACCTCGGCGGCGGCAAGTTGGCCGTCGTTGAGCAGTTCAACCGTTTCGTAGCCGAGTGCAGAGAAGGTCGTGAACGAGCCAAGGACGTTCTTGTCTTCGATCAAGCCCATGACAACGCCGATGGCGAAGCAGCCCAGCACGTTGACCAGAAGGGTTCCGACCGGGAACGTGCCGGAGGTGCAGCGGTGGGCAAGGCCGGAGAGGGAGTAGCGGGCTATCGCTCCGAGACAACCGCCAAGGCCAAGCAGAATCAGTCTTGGCATGGTGACTCCTTTCGTAGGAGTCATCAGCCTATCCGGCGGTTTCGGCAGACTCCATTGCCCACTGACGGCGGACAATATCGCATTGCGGCGTGTTGCTGTCAATTTCAGACGCCCACATCGTGCTCGATTTCGCCGCCGCCATGCGCTAGGGTATGGTCTGACGACTCGGACGAAAGGACGTGGCCGATGAACGCGACTTCCGATGTGCGGGCGCTCATGGTGGTGTCCGGCCGGGTGCAGGGCGTGTGTTTCCGCATGGCCGCGCGGGAGCAGGCGCGCGCCCTGGAACTCAGGGGCTGGGTCCGCAACCGCCCGGACGGAACCGTCGCACTTGCCGCCGAGGGCCCTGCGGAACGCGTGCGGGAGTTGGAGGCGTGGTGCCGGCGTGGAGGACCGCCCCTGGCGCACGTTATGGACGTGAAAGTGGTCCGGGGGCCGGCCACGGGCGGGGAAGGTCCGTTTGCGGTCGTTTACTGACGGTGACACGATGGCTGGAAAGATCGCATGGAAAGCTTTGGGGACCGCCTGCCTGGCGGCCGCCTGCCTGACGACCGGCGGTTGCCGGGAGACCGTCGGGGACCTGGATGCCCGCGATCGTTCGTTGCCGTTCGTGCGCAAGGCCGAGGCGCGGCGCGTGCAGGGCGACGTGGACGGTGCGGTGGCAGCGTACCAGGAAGCGCTGCTCAGGAACCCCGAGGCCGCGCGCGCGCATCTCGATCTTGCCCTGCTCATGCACGACCACAAGCGCGATCCGATCGGCGCCATCTATCACTACCGCCGCTATCTGGAACTGCGCCCGGACACGGAGAAGCGGCGCATGATCGAGTCGCGCGTCCGCCTTGCCACGCAAGCTTTCTCCGCCACGGCGTCGGAGGCCGAGCGCGAGGCCATCCGGCAGGCCGATAATCTGGCGCGGGAGAACGCGGAACTGAAGACCGAGTTGTCGGCGGCGCGCAAGGAGCTCGCCCGGCTGAAGGAACAGCGGGATGCTCGCGGAGGCACGGCGGTCGGCGGCGTGATCGCCCCGCGCACCTACCGTGTGCAGCGTGGAGACACCTTGGCGGGGATCGCGCAGGCCGTTTACGGCGACGCGGCGCGGTGGACCCAAATCTACGAGGCGAACCGCGCCAAGATCGCTGACGGCAACAGATTGCCCGTGGGCGCCATCCTGACGATTCCGTGACGCCCACACACAGGAACAACGAGCATGACAGTCAGACAGGCCATGACCTTGTCGCTTGATCGCCGAACCCCAGCCCCTCACCCCGTTGCGGCTGCCCCTTCCCGTGGTCGAAGCCGCCCCGCCGACCGTCCCTCCCCGCGTCGTGGAGTCCCGCGGCCATCGCGCACTGGACCAGGTGGCCATTCTGGCGGTCCGGCAGTCGCACTTCGGCACGGCGCGCAGCGCGCGGGACGAGATTCTGCTGACCTTCCGTTTTCGCCTTGAGGACTGACGCATGCTCCGCGGCGGCCGCGGAGGGAGGACGATGGCATGAAGATCGGAGAGAGACCCGGCAAGCTGAACATCGTGGTCGTCGGCGCGTCGGGGGATCTGGCCTGCCGCAAGATCTACCCCGCCTTGTTTTCGTTGTACAGCCAGGGCTTTCTTCCGGCCGAGTTCAAGGTGTTCGGCTTCGCCCGGACCGCCTTCTCGGACGCGGAGTTTCGGGACCGGATCGTGCGCAACCTGACCTGCCGCTACGTTCCCGCTTCGTCCTGCTCCGAGCGCATGGACGAATTCCTGGCCCGGTGCTTCTACCATCGCGGCGAATACGATCGGACGGACTCCTTCCTCGATCTGCACGTGGCCATGCGGGAGCGCAGCGGCGGCGAGCTTGTCGACACGGTCTTCTACCTGGCGATCCCGCCCTCGATCTTCGCCGCCGTGGCCCGCGCCGTGGGCGCGACGGGCATGCTGCGCTGCGACGGCGCGCCGCCGTGGGTGCGCGTGGTTGTCGAGAAACCCTTCGGCCGTGACCGCGCCTCGTCCGACAGCCTCACGCGCGAGCTGACGGAGGTGTTCGACGAGGAACAGATCTACCGGATCGATCACTACCTCGGCAAAGAGATCGTCCAGAACTTCATGGTGCTGCGCTTCGCCAACCGCGTCTTCGAGCCCATCTGGAGCCGGGCCCACATCGAACGGGTCTGGATCGACTGGCGGGAGGACCTGGGGCTGGAGGGACGGGCGGGATACTTCGACGGCTTCGGCATCGTGCGCGACGTGATGCAGAACCACCTGCTCCAGATCATGTCCCTCATCGCGATGGAGAAGCCGGCGCGCGCGGACGCGCATGCCATTCGCGACGAGAAAGTGCGCGTGCTGCGCTGCGTTCCGCCACCCGCGCCGCGCGAGGTCATCGTGGGTCAGTACACCGCCTCGAACTGGAAGGGCGGGGCCAGGCGCGGCTACCGGCGGGAAACCGGCGTGCCGCCGGACTCGCGCACGGCCACCTTTGCCGCGGTGGCATTGCGCGTGGAGAACGACCGCTGGCGCGGGGTGCCCTTCATCCTGCGGGCCGGCAAGGGACTCGACACGCGCGAAAGCGAGGTGCGCATCCAGTTCCGCGCCGTGGAGGGCAACATCTTCGCCTCCGACGGACACTGGCTGCCGGCCAACGAGCTGGTGCTGCGCATCCAGCCCGACGAGGGCATTTACCTAAGTATCGTCTGCAAGGAGCCCGGCCTCGACCTCGTGCTCGACCGCACGCAACTGAACTTGCAATACCGCCTGGCGTTCGACCGACCGATCCCGGACGCCTACGAATGCCTGCTGCTCGACGTGCTGGAGGGCGACAAGAGCCTCTTCATCCGGTCCGACGAGCTCGAAGCCGCCTGGGACATCTTCACGCCGCTGCTCCGCCAACTGGAGGAATCCGGCGCCGACCCCGTGCCATACCCGTTCGGTACGCGCGGTCCGGACATCGCCGGCATCGTCGGGTAGGGACGCCCATTGGGGCCTAGGTGTTAGTAAGCTCGGATTTCCTGATCTCGCCGGAAAACGAGTTGAGACGTGCCGTTACTGCCGGGCAAGTTTGCGTTGACAATGGAACGTTCGTTCTGTTATGCTATCCGCCAATGCCGAGAGGAGGGTTGCGAAAGTCATGCCACGCCAGATCGATTTGCCGGATAAGGTGGCCCGTTTGCGCGCGTTCTATGCCGCCGAGCGGCGTGCACCCGGTTACGCCGAGATGCTGCGAATTTTCGACTACCGGTCCAAGAACGCGGTGTTTGGAGTGTTGCGGAAGCTGATCGAAGGCGGCTACGTTACACGCAGCGGCCACAAGATCGCGCTGACGCCGAAGATCACGGGCGCCATCCGGCTGCTGGGAACCGTGCAGGCCGGGTTTCCCTCGCCGGCCGAGGAAGAACTGCTCGACACGCTGAGTCTGGACGACCTGCTGGTCGAGCGCCCGGATGCCACGTTCATGGTTAAGGTCACCGGCGACTCGATGATCGATGCAGGAATTCAGCCGGGGGACATGGCGTTGGTCGAACGGGGTCGCCAGCCGAGAAACAACGATATCGTCATTGCGGAGGTCGATGGCGAATGGACGATGAAGTACTTCTTCAAGGACCGCGAGGGAGTGCGCCTGGAAGCCGCCAATCGGAAGTATCGGGCCATCCGGCCGAAGCAATCGCTGAACATCGCGGGTGTTGTCCGCGGCGTGATCCGAAAGTACGAGTGACTTGAAGACGACCGTCAAACGGATACGCATCGTCCCGTGGGCGGTATTGTTGGCGTTAGCCGTTCTGGCATGGCTGCGTCAACGTACGCCGGAGCGGCCGGCATCGGGCTCCGACCGTGTCCCCGCGGAGTGGTCCGGCGCTCGGGACCTCACGCGCGTTCCGCTCCGTCCCATCCCGGAACCGGCCGCCGGCCCTTCGCCCGCGCCTTTCGCCCGTGCCGCCGATGCGGTTGCGGCCGAGGCCGATGCGGCGTCGGCGGAGGAGGCTGGCGCATGGCCGCCGGGGGCGATCCGGCTGGAGTACGTGGCGAGCTTCTTCAGCGCGCGCGATCGCGACGATTTTCTGGCGCTTGCGCGCGCGCGCGGGTTCGAGATTCTCGACACGCTCCGCCTTGGCCACGCCGTCCGGCTGCGCGCTCCGAGCCGCGCAGCTTGGCAGTCGCTGCTTGCGGAAGGTCCGGCTCCGACGGGGTGGGGCAACAATTTTCATGTCCGCGTGCCGCAGCCTGCCGGGGAGACGCCGGCCGCGGACGGCGATGTCCGGCAGCCCTCCGGAACGTACACGGGCTTCTACAAGGATACGCTGGCCTGGTTGGGTGCCGGCGGGAGGCCCGCGGAGTGGGGTGCAGGCGTGCGCGTCGCCGTGCTCGATTCGGGCATCGGCAGTCACCCTTCGCTGAAGGGCGCCGACATGGTGCGCGAAGGCGGATTCGCGACCGATGCGGATCCCGCCGCGAATCCTCACGGTACGGCCGTGGCCTCGCTCATCGTGGGCAACGCAGCGGGGGCGGCCGGTCTGGCTCCTTCCGCGTCGCTGACGGACTACGCCGTTGTCGGCGCTGGAGGGGTGGGTGACCTGTTCACGCTCTGCCGGGCGATCGTGGAGGCCGTCGATGGGGGCGCCCGCGTCATCAACGTCAGCCTCGGTTCCGCCGGCTCGAACTACCTTCTGGAAAGCGCGGTGTCCTATGCCGTTGACCGGGACGTGCTGATCGTGGCCGCGGTCGGCAATGACGGCGCGGCGGCGCTCGCCTATCCCGCGGCGTTGGAGGGTGTCGCGGCGGTGGGCGCGGTGGATGCCGGCGGTCGGCATCTGTACTTCTCCAATCGGGGGGCTGGTGTGGACATCGCCGCTCCGGGGTTGCAGGTGGCGGCGGCGTGGGCAGGGGAGGGAGACGCCTTGTTCAGCGGCACGTCGGCGGCCGTGCCGCTGGTCAGCGGCGCCGTGGCCGCCCTGCTGTCGCAAGACGCCGCCCTGTCGGCCGCGGAGGCTTTTGCGCTGCTTGCCGCGTATGCCGACGATCGCGGCGTGCCGGGGGCGGATGCGGAGTATGGCAACGGCATTCTGAATATGGGGCGCGTCGAGGAGCGCGACACGCCGGGCGTCTACGACGTGGGAGTCGGCGATCCGTATCTGGTGTCGACCGGCGGCGGAGCCTACGACCTTGCGATCTGGGTGCAGAACCGCGGGACCGAGGCGCTGCGAGCCGTGTCGCTCGATGTCGTGATCGACGGCGTGGCGACCTCTGCCGGCCTTTTCAACATCCCGGTTGGCGGCACGGCCTCGCGCCGCTACGCGGTGAACGCCGCGTCGCTCGCCGCCTCGGGGCAGGTGCGCGTTGTGTGCCGGGCCTCCATTGACGGTCAGACGGACCGCAACCCCGCCGACAACGGCCTGTCGGTCACAATCGACGCGGTCCGGACCCAACCCTGAGAACGGGAGCCGGGCGGAACTGCGTCGGCGGCACGCCGACACGTTTCCGGAAATGCGGCTGAAGCCGGCTTCGTTAAGGGGGTGAGGAAGGTGGGCGCTCCCACGATTCTTCCCTGAAGATGTCATGGCCGGTGCCCTTTGCCCGCCGAGTCGTCAACAAGCATGTTGCGCGATTGGCCGGATGCCGGTTCTCAATGCGCCAGCCCGGCCAGGACCCGTTCGACATCGGCGTCGCTCAGATGTCCGGCGGCCAGGTCGGCCGCGGCCGCAGCGCGTACGCGCCGCCTCAATTCGTCGCCGGACAGCGGCGGCTCGGATGCCAGGAACCCCTGGTCGACCAGCCATTCGCGCAAGGCCGCCGCATTCTCTTTGCGGAACCGCGGCAGCGCGCCGAGTCGGACAAGGAAGGCGGCCGCGTCGCCGTTGACTTCCTTCAGGATTTCGACGGTCCGATCGAGAAACGCGCCGGAGATGAAGGCACCGTCCGAGATGTCGACGGCGTTCAGGCGTCGGCCGCGGCCGATGCGGGCAGCCTCGCAAGCGGCCTGCGCGGCGCGTGCCAGCGCACGCGCGCGCCGCAGCGCGCCGGTGTCTCCGTCGAAAAACGCATGGCCGCCGCGATCGACAAACGCCTCCAGTTGTCCCCAACGTTCCACGCCGGACGCGAGCAGTTTGTGAAGCGTTGCCGTATCGTCGACCAGATGCCACAGGTGAATCCCGGCGGCGTCGAGCATTGGGTCGATCGGGTCCGGTCGAAGCAGCCTGCCGTAGGCCGCGTGGTCCATGCCGCCGGGAGCGGGCACGGCCGGGGGAGGAGGCAGCGAGGGCGCTTGCGCCGCGACCTGTTCCGCGGTTTCGCCGCGCCGCAAGGCGGGCAGGTCGATGACGCGCGAGGGGATGTCCGGGTTGGCGGAGAGCGCTCGCAGCCACTTGGCGGCTTCGTCCTGTTGCGCCGTAAAGCAGAATACCTGGCGTCCTGAACGGCATACCGCGAGCAAGGCGCCGATCACGGCGTCGGCGCGCGCGTCGTCGCTGTTGGCCAGCAGTTCGTCCGCGAAGAACGGCGGCGGGAGTCCGCTCTCCTGTCGTTCGGCGCAGGCAAGGCGCACACACAGCAGGATCTGGACGCGCGTGCCGGACGACAGTTCGTCGAGCCGTCGCGTGGCCCCTGACACGGTTTCCACGACGCGGAATTCCGGTTGGCCGTCGCCGCGTTCGAGGGTGAGTCGGCACGCTCCGGCCGTCACGTCGAGCGCCAGGTCGCGCGCCCGCCGGAAGACGGCCGGCAGATCGGTCTCTGCGTGCAGGCGTTCGACGTGGCGGGCCAGCACGTGGCCGACAGCGGCCGCGTAGTCGGCTTCCCTGCGTTCGATCAGCAGCTCGTGCGCCCGTTCGAAACGTGCCAGCGCCTCTTCCATGGCGTGCTCTCGCCTGGCTTGATCGAGTCGTTCCTTCAGCCGCGTCACCCGTTCCTGGATCGCCTCGGCCGCCTCGGCCTGCCGGCGGGTCCTCACATAGTCATCCTGCAGCTCCTGAACAGGGCGCACGCATATCGACTCGACGAATGCCGGATGCTCGCGCAGACGTCGTTCGGCCGCGGCGCGGGCGCCCTCGGTGCGGCGCGCTTCGTCCGAAGCGGCGAGGCAAGCGTCGCGCTGCCGCGCAAGCGCCGCGAGCCCTTCGCCGTCGCCGTCCCTCAGCCCCAGCCGTTGAAACAGACCGCGGCGCCGATCGTTCCATTCGCCCTGTTGACGCTGGAGCTCCTCATGACGCGCGACGGCCGCGCCCTCGGCGTCGCGCGCCCGCGATGCCTGCCGACAGCGGTTTCCGACAGCCTGGATGGCGGCCGCGGCGCTTGCCGCATCCGTCGGCGGCGGGAGGTTGAAGGGGCGGAGAAAATCGCCGACCGATTCGAGCAGCGCGGATTTCGCGGTTTGTGCGGCGGACAACTCGGCCGCGGCCGCGGCCTCATCCGCCACGGCGGCCTGCCAGCGCACTACGGCGCCGACCAGATCAAGCATCCTGCCGTCCGTCATGTCCGGGGACAGACCCAGTTCCGCGACCAGCCGCTCGCGTTCTTCAGCCAAGGCCCGTGCCGCTTCTTCCGCACGGCGCACGCGGGGCGCGAGCACCTCTTCGCGCAGCCTCTCTCTCGCATCTTCCAGACGCGCCTGGCCCAGCCTCGCGCACAGGCCGTCCAGCGTTCCGGCCACGGACGCGGCGCTCCAGTCCGCGGGTGGCGGCTGATTTGTGAGAGCGTAGGCTTCTCTGAGAGCCTGCGTCTCGCGGGAAGACAGCGTGGCGCGCCAGAGGCGGACGGCGGCCATGGCGCCCGCGGCGGCGGGCGCCAGCAGGATGAGTGCGGCGGTGTTGATGTGCAGCGCGCCCCAGGCGGCAGCGAGCCCCAACACGAGCGCTACCAGGGTCATCACCGCGGCGGTCTGGCGCCACGGCGCGGGATCCGGGATGCGCAGCAGGCGGCTCAGGATGCCCACGGCGTCGCGCAGTGCGTCGGTGTTCTGCGCTGCGGACGGGGGGCTCAGCCAGTCCTCCATGGCTTCGCACGCCTTGCGCTCGGCATTCAGTTCCGCGGCGCGCAGCGCGAGCCGTTCGAGGCGTGGCCACTCGGTTCCATCCCAGTGGCGCGCGGCGAGTGTGGAGTCGTCCGCATCCGCCGCCGCGGTGCGGCGGGCGGCGGCCGTTCGTGCATGCGCCGCCGCGAGGCGTTGGGCTAGCGCGCGGAGGTCCGCCTCGACGACGCCAAGCTGCTCCGATCTTGCGCTTGCCGCCCCGAGGAGGGACTCGTCCATCGCCGCCGCGGCCGGGCCTGCCGTGTCCAGATCGCGTCGGGCGTGTTCGATGTCCCGCCGGGTGGCGGCCAGGTTCCGGTCCAGCTCCGTCAGGGTGCGCTCCATGTCGGCGGCCGTATCGAGTTCGTTGGCTGCGAGCCGACTCACCGCGGGCGGGAATGCCGCGAGTTGTTCGGCGGCGGTGCAAGCGTTCTCGACCTCCCGGCGCCAGGCGATGGCAAGCTCCAGCGCCGTGCCTTCCACGCCCGCGCGTTGCGCCGCGTGCAGTGCCTCCTCGTCATGCCGCAGCGCGGTCGCTTCGTCGGCCAGGTTGCGTTGGACGCGAACGGCGGCCTCGTAGGCTTCCTGCGCTTGCTCGAAGTCGCGCGTTTCGCGCGTCGGCCGCGACGGGCCCGGCCGCAGGTGCAGGGCTTCCGATGCGGCAGCCACGCTGTAACCGCCGGCCGCTTCCCGCGCCATGGCGGCCGCGAAATCGTGATCGTCGACCCGCAGCAGATCCTGAAGCGCCAGGGTGTAGCAGCGGGCCCATTCGCTTCCGGGCAGGGCCGGCGGGTCCGCGGGTTTTCCGTCGCGCGAGCAGGAACGCCGGCTGCCGTCGACCTCGATGCGCCAGTCCGTGCCGTCGCACGCGAGCGTGCCTTCTACCGTGCAGGACGGCGCGTCGTCGGGGGGCCAGAACAGCGCCTGGATGGCTCGTGCGAGGGTCGTCTTTCCGCAGCCGTTGGGACCGTGAATCAGGTTCAGTCCGGGCGAGAGCCCTTCCACGTCGAAAGCGTCCGCGGTCCGGCGGAACCCCGGCATGTGGCGCACGGCGATGCGGTCGAGTCTGAGGCGTGGGGCGTTCATGCCGAGACCTCCCGCGTCTGGCTGAGTAGCTCGTCCAGCAGGGTCAAGGCCTGGTGGTGAACCACCTGGCGCACGTGACGGCGGCGGACCTCGGCGTCCTGGGGCATGGCGGAGGACAGTCTGGCGTAGGCGCTGCCCGAGTCCACCTCCCGCATGGCGGTCGCGGCAGCGTCCAGAACCTTCGCATGGTCGGCCGAGAGCTCGCAGCCATCTGGCGCCGCCAGGGCCAGGGCGAGACGCGCCAGGGAGGCGGGTAAGCCTTGGCCGCCGGCCAGCGCGCCGAGATCGAGGTCGGGCTGGGTGCAGTCGAACGTTTTCTCGATCACGGCTTCGAACCGTCCGCAGGGCACGCGCAGGTTGTCGCGCAGCGCGGCGGCCAGCGTCGGTAGTTCGCGGTGCATGCGCGTGCGGCCGGAGAACATGGGACGGCAGACGAGAAGTTGGACGAGCGGCGCGTCGGGAACAATCGCCTCGGCATGGCGGCGGATGGCCTCGATGGTCGCATTGCGCACGGCCTCGGGGGAATGCGAGCCATCGAGCGGCACATGGATGCCGTCGAACCAGAGCGTCGACAGGGGCATGAAGCGGCAGTGCGGCGGGGCGCCGGGTTCGATGTCGATGAACCAGATGCCGTGTTTGCCGCTCTCGCGGATGGCCATGGCCTGGGGCTGGCCGGGATACAGGACGTAGGGCATGCCGCCATCGTCCCGCAGTCGTGGGTAGTGATAATGCCCGAGCATCCAGATGGCGCGCGGGAAGGTGCGCAAGCGGGCAAGGTGCACGGGGGCGTAGGGGCCGTCCGTCGCGTCGAGTGCTGTGTGCAGGATGCCCACGAGCGGAGCCGCGTCATCGGGCGGCGGCAGGTTGTAGAGATCGAGCGGGTCGTCGAAGTAACGTACCTCGGGGAACGACCAGCCGTCCACGTGCAGCACAGGCTGTCCGTCGCGCCGCAGGGTGTAGCGATTCCAGCGTCCGCCGCGTCCCAGAAAGTGGAAGTGCGTCGGATCGAGCGCCTCGGCCAGGCTGGCGAAGGCGTCGTAGTCGTGATTGCCCGCGACGGCGCAGACGTGGATGCCAGCCGCGGCCAGCTCGCGGATGCCGCGTTCGAGTGGGCCGAAGGACTCGAGGACGCGGTTGTCTCGATCGACCGCGTCTCCGGTGATGGCGACCATGTCGACGGCCTCGCGCACAGCGGTCTGGCAGATGCGTTCCCAGGCGCACGCGGCCGAGTGGTCGGCAGCCCGGACCGTATCGGGCAGCCAATTTGGGCGCCGTCCCAAGTGCAGATCGCCAGTGCAGAGAATTCGGACCATACGGATAGGCTACCAAAGCGCGTCGTTCCCGCAACCACAATTGTTTCGTGGTTCGGCAAGTTCGGCAAGTCGAGTGCAGCGGGGCGCGAAGCATGCGTGTTAGCGGGACCCGAATAATTTGGAGCACGGGGACAGATGCTGCCGGGGGATGCTGCCGGGGACAGACCCCACCGTGCCACCGTGGGGACAGACCCTGCGGCACTCCTGCGGTGCTGCGTAGCCATGGCCACTCTCGAACGCCTTTGCGAGTCTCCTTCAGGTGGGAAGAAGAAAAATCCGCACTTTTTCAAAAAAATTGCGGAAAAAAAAGGGTTTGCTGTCTTTATCTGTGTAGGGGCCGCCATGCGAGCCCTGAGTGGACAACGGGAGGGCAGGCCATGAGAACCGCACGACAGAAGGAAGACGGCAACGCATGCTATCACGTTATCTCAAGGGTGATTGATCGACGGATGCTACTGGATGAAGAGGAGAAGACCCGCATGATGGATC
>JAQBFL010000550.1:0-2931 GCA_032123415.1 bacterium
CATGGCCATCAAGCGCCTTGAGCAACGGATGGCAACTGAACGCACTTTGGCGGACATTGCCCGTCAGCTCACCTCAATGTTGAGTGTTGAGACGTGACCCCGATTATCCGACCTGCTGTGCCGCCAAGCCGGCCTGACGCATCGCGAGGCCGACAGTGCTTGGGATGCGGAGCGGTTCGGCGGTGGCCTTTCATCCCCAGCGCCTCGCCGCCCGTCTCGAAGCGGACCTTGCCTGCGCCGCCGTTCGGGGCACGACGCGAAGGGATGGGAGTGGTTCAACCGAAAGATCCTTCCGCGCCACCCTCTCCCGCCCGCAAGGGTGGTTCACTCTGTCTATGCTTAGCGAAACCGTCACCCGAGGAACCGGATGCCGGAAACCGGCTCGTCCGGGACTGTGGGGGGGCTGGGCCGCAAGGCCCAGCCCTACCCGGAGGCGAGGATTTGCGGGGGCTTGACACGCGTTGCGGCGTCGTTTATAGTGCGAGCCGAATCGTGTGGAGCGGACGCGTTGCGCCACGAGTTCGGTACGGCCGCTTTCTGAAGCGCCCCCTTCGTCTATCGGTTAGGACGCCAGGTTCTCATCCTGGAAAGAGGAGTTCGACTCTCCTAGGGGGTACCATTCTCCGGTCCCCTTCCCACCGACCACACGGCCGCCACGCTGCACAGGACGACCAGGATGCTGGCCGGGTAGAACCCACGGCACGTTGGAGAGCGGAACTGGACTTCTTGCATGCCGCCGAGTGCGGCTTCAAACACTTTGGCCTCCCGGCGGATTCCCCCGCGCAATTCCGCTGTCGCGATTCCGCTTGTGTGCGGTCGGACGGCTGTGCAAGAATGCCGGGACTGGACGCACGGTGCGTTCGGCGAGAGGATATGGAGTGGGGAAGTATGCAGCAACCCGACGCGATGGCCGCGCCTGAGTTTTCGGAAGAACAGACGATTCGCGAATTGAGCGAACTGGCCGTTCGCCGCAACAGCATTCCGCCCGCGCTCTACGGCACGTACAACGTCAAGCGCGGGCTGCGCAACGCCGACGGCACGGGCGTCCTGGTGGGGCTGACGAACATCGGCGCCGTGCATGGCTACATCATCGACGAGAACGAGAAGGCGCCGGTCGAGGGCAAGCTGTTCTACCGCGGGTACGACGTCACGACGTTGGTCGAGGGGTTCCAGAACGAGCAGCGTTTCGGGTTCGAGGAGATCTGCTACCTGTTGCTGTTCGGGGAATTGCCGACGGTGGAAGCGCTCGACTCTTTCAGCCATCTGCTTGGCCGCAAGCGGTCGCTGCCGCAGAACTTCACCGAGGACATGATCCTCAAGAACCCGAGCGCGAGCATCATGAACAAGCTGGCGCGCAGTGTGCTGGCCGCTTACTCGTACGACTGCAGTCCCGACGACATCAGCATCCCGAACGTTCTGAGGCAGTGCATCGACCTCATCGCGCGGTTTCCCACCATGGTGGCTTACGGCTACCAGGCCCTGGCGCACTATTACCAGCGGCAGAGCCTGTACCTGCACAACCCGGACCCGCGGTTCGGGACGGCCGAGAGTTTCCTGCAGATGATCCGTCCGAACGCATCTTTCACGCGTCTGGAGGCCGAACTGCTCGATCTGGCGCTGGTGCTTCACGCCGAGCATGGCGGCGGCAACAACTCGGCTTTTGTGGTTCACGTTGTGACCTCGACCGACACGGACACCTATTCCGCTGTGGCGTCAGCGGTGGGTTCGCTCAAGGGTCCGAAGCACGGCGGGGCCAACAGCCGTGTCGTCGAGATGATCGAGGACATGAAGAAGACGATCGGCGACAGCCGGGATGACGAGGAGGTCGAGCGCTACATCGGGAATATCCTGGAGCGCCAGGCCTTCGACCGTTCCGGACTGGTGTACGGCATGGGACATGCGGTCTACACGTTGTCCGATCCTCGCGCGGTCATGTTGCGGGATCGGGCGCGAGATCTGGCTCGGGAGAAGGGACGGGTGGAGGATTTCGACCTCTGCTATGCCGTGGAGCGGCTCGCGCCGAAGGTTCTTCGGGATAAGAAGGGTGTCGAGAAGCCGTTCTGCGCGAATGTCGATCTCTACTCCGGACTGGTTTACGCGATGCTCGAGTTGCCGCCCAGCCTGTATACGCCGCTTTTCGCCATCTCGCGGGTGGCCGGGTGGTGTGCGCATCGGATCGAGGAACTCGTCAGCGGCGGCAAGATCGTTCGACCCGCCTACAAGAACGTGATGCCCAAGGTGACCTACGTGCCGCTGCGGGATCGCCGCTGAAACGGCGCACGCGCGTCGCGAAATGGGCTTGATTTCTGTCCGTTCACGTTGGTAAACTATCAAATTCACGATGGATCGGTGTGTAGAAGGCATGTTCATTCAGCGTTTGTGGGGTGTTTTTCCTACCTATGGCCAAGTCCACCTCGAAGAAGAAGCAGGCAAAGCCGGGAGGCGCAGGGGCGCCGCAGAAACAAAATCACGGAAAGCCGGACGAAGAAGCATCGAAGCAGGTCAAAGAGAACCCGAAACCCAAGCGTAAGGCGGTGACAAAGGCCGCGAACGCGGAGCCCAAGGCCGCGGAGCGCACGAGTGCGCCGGTGCAAGGGCCGCCGGTCGAGCCGAGGGCACTCCAGGCTGAGGTCAAGGCGGCCTCCGAGCGCAGGACGCCGGTTCACAGGGAGTATGCCGACACCGCCGACGGCGAAGCGTGGGACGAAGAGCAGCCAGACGCCGGCGATGATCGGGAGCAGCGGCCGGACGATGACGATGCCGACGTCTTTGCACGCGATGCGAGGGTGGGATTCGAAGATGAGGTCGAAGACGACGCCGATGTCGGCCGAACGGAATGTGAAGGGGCTGATGCGGTGCGTTTCGACGAATTTTGGTCGCAGGCCGAGACGATCGACGGCGCGGACGGCGGGGTTGAAGCGTTCGGTGTGC
>JAQBFL010000551.1:0-2752 GCA_032123415.1 bacterium
CATGTACAGGAATAATGTACATGTATCGCACCGCGGAGTCAAGGTACTAACGCTACCGAGCTAAGCGGACGCTATGTTCTGGCCGTAGGCCAGACGTGGCGAGGACATTGCGAGCGCCGCTTACGGCGACAAGCAATGTACCCGACACGAATAGCGGTCCGACTTCAGCGAGCTGTTAGGCTTTCCATCGCCTTTCCTTGTCGCGCTTCAAAGTTGAACTCAAGCGGCCCATGCCATTGCGATACTGCTCAAGTAGAGAATCAGCGAAAGGCTGACACCTGCCAAAACCGGAAAGAACCAGTAGAGCCTCGCCAAGACGACGTAACCGGCGAGCATGGCAAGACCGAGCGCCTGAAGAAAGATCGACTGAAAGAGAAACTCGCTATGGGCCAGCGCCAAGTAGCTGTAGGTCAGACCAAAGAGCATTAAACCCATGGAATGGCTAGCGTTAAACCCAATCCACATTCTCCAGATGGTGGTCTCGGATGTAATTTCCGGCGCTGTGTTCGCCATAGCATCTACCAGCGACCTGTCTCTTGGTAGGTGTTTTGGTCCCCAGAATGTAAGGACGAAATGGACAAGGCCGAGGAGGCCGATGATCCCTGCACTGGTGATCATGAGGAGGCTAGGATTCACTAGTGTTTTCTCCTGGCCCGCCTAACGCCGTGAGTTAAGCGGACGGTGCCCGCGCCCGCGCGGGTGCCGGTCCGCTTGAATGACACTGACACTGGTTTGAGGCCCCCGTCCCGCCGACAGCATTGACGGCGGATCGGCAGGACGGGATATTGACATTGGACACATCAAAAGGAGGCCTCAGATGCAATATTACACCGAGAGACACCGGCACACGTGTGGGGTAGACCTGCACGGGAGGAATCTCTACCTGTGCGTGCTCGATCCAGACCGGGAGATCGTGCTGCACAGGAGGATAGATTGTGACGAGGGGAAGTTGCTACGGGCACTGGCGCCGTACCGGGAAGACCTGGTGATCGGCGTGGAATGCATGTTCAAGTGGTACTGGCTCGCTGACATCTGCGATGAGCACGGTATTCCATTCGTGCTCGGTCATGCGCTGGAGATGAAGGCGGTTCACGGCCGCAAGAGCGGCAACGACCGCCTTGATGCCGAGCGGATCGGTCGGCTGCTGGGAAGCGGGATGTTTCCGGTCGCCTATGTCTACCCAAAGAAAATGCGGTCCACTCGAGATCTAATGCGGCGCAGGTCGTTCATGGTCAACCAGCGATCGGCGCTGATCAATCACATCCAGGTCACCAACCTCCAGTACAACCTGCCGGAGCTGGGCAAGATCAGCAAGCCGGCCAATCGAGAAGGAATCACCGCCCAATTCGAAGACCCTGCCGTGCATGCGTCGGTGGAGGCGGACATGGCGGTCATCGACATCTTCGATGTTGTGATTTCACGTCTGGAGCGGGCGATCATCAAGGCGGCCCGAGGACACGATGGACACGCCTTTGCACTGCTCAAGAGCGTCTACGGGATCGGCGACATCATCGGGCTGACGGTGCTGTATGAGATTCACGACATCCGCCGTTTCAAATCGCTCGGGGGCTTTCTGTCGTACTGCCGGCTGATCAAGTGCGTCAAGACTTCGGACGACAAGCCGAAAGGCACCGGGAACCGGAAGCAGGGGAACCAACACTTGAAGTGGGCGTTCTCCGAAGCCGCAGCTCTTTTCCTGCGAGCCAACCCGGAAGGTCAGAAGCTTCATTCCCGGCTGGTGAAGAAGCACGGCAAGGCAAAGGCTTTGAGCATCATCGCCGCAAAGCTGGCCCGGTCGGTGTACTACATGCTTCACCGCAATACGCCCTTCGACATGGAAAGATTCGTACGAGCCTGATTCGGGAGGCGGGAGGCGAGCCAGATGCCTAACTGGAGACACATGGCCGAGACTGTCGCGATCTTGACTCACTCAGCCTCGAGCTCGCCAAGGGATCGCTCGTCCAACGGCTGTCAGCCCGTGATTCTGACCGGACGCCTCTCCGCTCTCCCATTACAATACGGGGTCCCCATCGGGTCGCCGTCGTTGCTCTGCCCCTCACCCGAGCCCGAACCTAACCAGTCGCCGACTACTGGGATCTACCCGGCCGTCGGACAGACCGTTGCTTTGAAGAGGCCGGCACGAGGGTATGGACTTGTTTCCAGGACGGTGGGCTTCGGCTCACCACCGCTGCTTAACGCAGAGGCAGATCCTCTAGGAGTGTTCATCGCAGGCAGCCAATAGGACGCCTGACGTGGAAGAAACTGAAGTCAGAGCTACAGCGACCTCGATCCGGGCTCCTTTGACCCAACAAGGCCCGAGTCTTCGGGATTTGGAAAGCCACGCTCACTTGACAAAGGGGGCCTCAGGAGTGTTAGGGCCTGGGTGACCACCGGCGCTGAGGTTTCGATTGGCCTACGACCTATGGTTGTCCCCGCCCCGCTGATCGAGAGAGATCCGTTACTGCTCATGCAACCCTGCCCCCTTGAAATATAGAATCACACCATCGACAGATGGGGGCCAAGAGCCTTTGCCCCACCCTGGCGGTAGGAGGTGGCATCCAATTACCGGTGTGTCGTCATCCAAAACTGCCAGTTCGGTGCCCATGTATTCCACCGGTAATCTTGAAACAAGAGTCGATTCTTCACCATCGATTCTTATGACAAGGCGCTCGGATGAATCTAATGCCAAGAGGGGACCTCCAGCTCGGCCCGCCAAATCCTCAATTGTTCCTTGTGTCGAAGTCGAAACCAA
>JAQBFL010000552.1:0-5753 GCA_032123415.1 bacterium
GTACGGCCTCGCTAGAGTAAAGGGGATAACCAGTAGGCGAGGATTTTGGGCCGGTCTGATGGTCTTGACATTGGCCGGCATCATGGTATCTTTGACCGTTTTCCGACGCGATAGAACGAGCGAACCAGAGGACGATTGCAGCCATGAAGATGAATTATCACCCGTCGCAGAAGAAGCGGAAGCGCAAGATCGGGTTCCGTGCCCGCATGTCCACCGCCAACGGCCGCAAGGTGCTGGCCAGACGAAGGCAGAAGGGCCGTGCCAAGCTCACGGTCTAGCGACGAGCCGTGCGGTCGCGCATCCTTTGGCGCGGCGCTGCGGTTGCGCGAATCGGCCGATTTCCGGCGCGTCTTTGACGCGGACAGAACCCGGCGGGGTCGAAACGTGATCCTGTGGGTCGCGGACGGTCCTTCCGACGGATGGCGGCTGGGTGTGGTGGCCTCGAAGCGGACTTTCCGCCGTTCGGTGGATCGGTCGCGTGCCAAGCGGCTCGTGCGCGAGGCCTTCAGGCTCAACCGGTGTGCCTTCCGCGGCGCCGGGGATCTGGTGGTTGTGGCGCGTCGTGCCATTCTGGATGCGAAGCGGCAGGATGTGGAGGCGGAGCTGCTCAAGTTGATGGGGGTGCGTGCACGTGGCGCGGGAGAGGACCGATGCGCTGGCTGACGATCTTCGCCATACGCGCGTACCAGGCCATCCTGTCGCCCCTGATTGGCCGATGCTGCCGCTATGAGCCGTCCTGTTCGGAATACTGCATCGAAGCGGTCCGCCGGCACGGCTGCTTCAAAGGGCTCTGGCTTGGGCTGAGACGATTGTGCCGGTGTCACCCCTGGCACGAAGGGGGGATGGACCCCGTACCGGATCGGTGAACGACCGAGAAAGTCATGGTATGAACAAGTTCGAGAAGACGGCTGTCGCCCTCATGTTCCTGTTGCTGCTGGCGTGGGGGTTCTACCAGAAGATGTTTCTCACACCGCCGCCGGAACAGGCGGCGGTCGGCATGCCGGACGATGCCGCCCTGACGGCGCCGGCCGGTGCGATGCCGACGAATGCCGCCGCCGGTGACGGTTCTGCCGTCGAGCCGTTGCCGCCTGCCGGGGAACCCGCCCTGACGAATGCCGCGGCCGCCGCCGTGCCGACGCCCGTGGAACCGCTCCAGCGAGAGGCTGAGGAACGCGCGGTCTTGACTAACCGGGAGATCGCCGTCACGGTGTCGACCTGGGGCGCGGGCATCGTGCGCGCGGAACTGCTCAACTACCCGGCCACCGTGGAGAAGGGCGGCGGGCACGTCACGCTGGACTTCGCCTCCATGCCGGCGCTGGCGCTCGTGGGCCTTTCCGGGCTGGACCGCGACGGGGACTTCGCGGTGGTCACGAACGACGGGGGCACGCAGGCGGTATTCATGGCCCGCTCGCCGGACGGCCTTGAACTGGTGCGAACCATCAGTCTTGGCGAGGGCTATGTGCTGTCCGTCTCGGACTCCTTCTCCAACCGCGGCGCAACGCCGATCGCCGTTCCAGGCTATGGCATGCAGGTCGGATCGATGGACATGATGGGCGGCCGCCACACCCGCCAGGACGCGACGGCGCTGGGCATCGACACGCTGCCCGATCTTGCGGGGCGTGATGTGGACTACTGGGCCAAGAAGCGCCTGCCGGCGATGTTCGGAGGCACGGTTTCGAGCGGCGGGCTGTTCGGGGGCTGCGCGCGGCAAAGCGCCGCGGGGCGGCCCGAAAAGGTCTCCGAGCGCATCGGCATGCCGGTGAGCTGGACCGCGGTGAAGAACAAGTTTTTCGTTCAGATTCTCCGGCCGACCGACGGGGCCGTGGACTGCGAACTGATGGCCGAACGCGATATGCAGTCCGACGGGCTGGCGATCGCCCGCGTTGCGGCGACCGTCACCATGGCCGAGAAAACCCTGGCGCCGGGCGAATCGTTCCGGCGCGACACGGCCTACTACGTCGGATCCAAGAAGCACTCCGTCTTGAAGTCCCTCGGGTACAGGCAGGATGAGATCATGCAGTTCGGCTGGTGGGCCTGGTTCCGCTGGGTCTGCGTCATGCTGCTGGCGACGCTCAACGCGATCTACGCCGTCATTCCCAACTACGGCGTGGCGATCATCCTGCTGACGATCATCGTCAAGATCCTCTTCTGGCCCCTGACGCACAAGGGCACCGAGAGCGCCAAGAGGATGCAGAAGCTTCAGCCGCTGCTGGCGGAACTGCGGGTGAAGTACAAGAACGAACCCCAGAAGATGCAGCAGGCGCAGATGGCGTTGTACCGGGAGCACAAGGTCAACCCGATGGCGAGCTGCCTGCCGATGCTGGTGCAGTTGCCGATCTTCATCGCCCTGTTCACGGTGCTGCGCAGCGCGGTGGAACTGCGCTTCGCGGACTTCCTGTGGGTGCGCGACCTGAGCGAACCCGAGGGCTTGTTCGCCGCCGTGCTGCCGATCCCGCTGAACATTCTGCCGATCCTGATGACGGTGACGATGGTCTGGCAGCAGAAACTCACGCCGACAGGCGGCGACCCTCAACAGCAGAAGATGATGATGATCATGCCGGTTGTGATGCTGTTCATCCTCTACAACATGGCGTCGGCGCTGGTGCTGTACTGGACGGTGAGCCAGGTGCTTTCCATCATCCAACTCATGCACCAGCACCGCAACGACAAGCCGGCGGCCGGGAGCGCGAAACTCGTGGCTACTCGGGCCTGACTTCGCGGTTGAGCAGGGCTTCGACGGCCGCGTGGGGATGGCGCCCTTCGTGCAGCACGGCGTGGACCTGCTCGATGATGGGCGCCTCGACGCCCGCGCGGCGCGCGAGATCGCGCGCGATGCGGCAGTTCCAGACGCCTTCGGCGACCTGTTTCATGCCGGCGAGAATGTCCGGCACCGATTCGCCCTCGCCGATGCGCTGCCCCACGGAGCGGTTACGGCTGTGGCGGCTGGTGCAGGTGACGATCAGATCGCCCATGCCGCTGAGGCCGGCGAAGGTCAGCGGCGAAGCGCCCAGCGCGGTTCCGATACGCGTCATCTCCGCCAGCCCGCGTGTGATGAGCGCGGCCCGCGTGTTGTCCCCGAACCCCAGGCCGTCGCCGATGCCGACGGCGAGCGCCATGACGTTCTTCAGGGCGCCCCCAAGCTGCACGCCGAGCGTGTCGTCGGAGGTGTAGACCCGGAAGCGCGGGTTGGACAGCAGGTTCTGCCACTCGACGGCCAGCCCAGCGTCCTGCGCCGCCACGACCACGGCGGTTGGCACTTCCCGCGCGACCTCCTCGGCGTGGCTCGGTCCGGAAAGCGCCGCCACGGAGTCGACGCCCAGGACCTGTGCCGCCACCTGGGTCATCGTCTCGTGCGTTTCCCCGTCCAGGCCTTTGGCAACGCTGACGAAGCGGCAGTCGGGGGCGAAGCGCCCGGCGAACTTCTCCATGACGGCGCGGAAGAAGCGCGTCGGCGTGGCGAGAATCGCGAATTCCGCGCCAGCCACGGCCCGCTGCGGGTCGGCGGTCCAGATCAGTTCCGGCGACAGCGGCACGCCCGGCAGATAGGTCTCGTTTTCGCCCGCGCGCCGGATCTGCTCGAGCGTTTCCTCGAACGGCCCCCAGACCGTGACGTCGTTGCCGTTGAGCTGTAATACCGACGCCAGGGCGGTTCCCCACCCGCCGTCCCCGATGACTGCGATACGGTTCATGATGCGGCTCCTGACTGTGACTTCTGGGTTACCGGAGCGGCTGCCGCGCTGCGCGAGAAGCGGTGCTCGGTTCCGTGGAGTAGACGGCGGACGTTGGAACGATGGCGCCAGATCGCCAGGGCGCCGAGGACGGTAAGCACCCACGGCAGCAGCTTGCCGTCCTCTTCGCCGCGCAGTGACCAGGCCGCGGCGGGTATGGCCGCCGCGGCCGCGATGGACGCCAGCGAAACGTAGCGGCCGACCAGGAAGACGACGAGCCAGACGCCGAAACCGATGCCGAGCGACCACGGGGCGAGGGCGAGGAGGACGCCGGCCGTGGTGGCTACGCCCTTGCCGCCCTTGAAGCGCAGAAACACGGGCCAGTTGTGCCCGGCGATCGCCAGGAAGGCGAGGGATACCGCGCCGCCGCTGGATGCCCTGCCTTCGGCGGTCTGGAGCAGCCACGGCAGCACCGCGACCGGGATGAATCCCTTCAGCGCGTCGAGGACGAAGACCGCGATGCCCCACGCGGGGCCGAGTGTGCGGAACACGTTGGTTGCGCCGATGTTGCCGCTGCCCACGCGGCGGATGTCGACGCCGCGCAACCGGCCGGCCAGCAGTCCGAACGGCACGGCGCCCAGCAGGTAGGCGCCCGCCCCGGCCAGCGCCATGACTCCCCAATGGGTCGATTCTGTCGTCATGCCGCCATAGTACATCCCGGCCGGCCCGGGTGGAAACGAAAAACTCGAATTGGATTGAGTGCGGTCTGGTTGGCTGGTAGTCTGTACTGGCTTGTCAACCGCGCCGTGTGTGCAGGGAGGAATGCCATGATCAAAACTCTTGGAACGCTGTGCTCATTGGGTGTGCTGCTGGCGGCGGTCGGATGCGAGTCGCTGGTGAGCAACCGCCCGGATCCGTATGCCACGACCCAGGCCGAGATGGAACGGCTGCGGGCCGACGTCGCCCGCCTTCGTACGGAGGTCTCGGAAATCCGCACCGTGCAGGAGCGTCTGTTTTCGGAGGTGTCCGGAGGCCAGGTCGCGCGCGGCGCGGACGTGCAGCGGCTTGAGGGGCGGCTGGCGCAGGTGGAGCGCTCGGTGCAGACGCAGGCCGCGGAACGCGACCGGCTGCGCGACGAGATCGTCGGCCAGGCCAGCGCGCGGATCGCCGACGTGCTCAAGGCGCAGCGACAGGCGCCGGCGCCGGTGTCAGGCCCGTCCGGCCCGCAGACCGGCTACGAGCACATCGTCAAACCGGGCGAGACGCTTTCCGAGATCGCCAAAGCCTACAACGTGTCGGTCGCCGCCATTGTCAAAGCCAACAACATGGCCAGCGCGGACATGCTGCGGGTGGCACAGAAGCTGTTCATCCCGGAGTGAGCGGAGCATTGACAGGCGGGGGCGCGTCGCGTATAGTCCGCCCATCCTGTTCACGAGAACGACGGCCGTTTTGCGGGCGATTAGCTCAGTTGGTTAGAGCACTACCTTGACATGGTAGGGGTCACAGGTTCGAGTCCTGTATCGCCCACCAGCCCATTTCTGGGCGTCTGGAAACTCCAGACGCCCTTTTTCTTCCCCCGTAACCCCTTGTCCCGCCCATCTTTTTCCAGAATCGGGAAAGATCTGGGCGTTGAGGGGCTTTCTAGCCCGTTTTGCCGACTGGGCGATTTGCCGGGCGATTCCCCGGGCGATTTGCCGGGCGATTTGAGGTTCGGTAGCGGTTGCAGGTTCAGGAGCGGGCGACACTTACCCGACGACCTATCGGGCATACGTCACCCCGAGAATGGACAATGGCGGTTCAACCTCAGATCCCCGCTTGCCAACATTACACTTCGGCGCAATTCTTTTCGGTAACAGACTGACCAAGCCGAATGGACCCGTCATGCCCAATATCGCCAAGGTACTCAGAGACGAAATCGCCCGACTCTCTCGCAACCGGGCTCAGCGTGGAGGCATGCTTGCCCCCGAAGTGTTTAACAATATGGAAAACACAAAGTAACGTTATGAATATAATGTGGAAAATAATTGAGTTTATACTGATTTATCCGAAAAGATTTCTGGCTGTTCTAGCTGTTCTGTGTCTTGT
>JAQBFL010000553.1:0-3620 GCA_032123415.1 bacterium
TCGCCGCGGATGATCTCCACCTTGTCGCCTTTGCAGATCTGGGTCTTGATCATCTCACACCACCTCGGCTGCCAGAGACACAATCTTCATGAACCCTTTGCTTCGCAACTCGCGCGCAACGGGGCCAAAAATGCGCGTGCCGCGCGGCTCACCGGTCTCCGTGTTGATCAGCACAACCGCATTGCTGTCGAAACGAACCCAGGAACCGTCCGAACGACGAACGGGCTTCTTGACCCGCACAACAACGGCTCGTACCACCAGCTTCTTCTTGTCCTTCTTATTGGTGGTCATGAATTCGCTGCCGGGCTGAACCTTCTTGACCGCGCAGACAATGATGTCGCCAATCGACGCATAGTGACGCCGCGTACCACCCAGCACCTTGATACACTGTGCCGTTCGCGCGCCACTGTTGTCGGCGACCACAACCATGGTTTCCTGCTGTATCATGCTTCTGTTTCCTGAACGACCAAGGCCCAACGGTCAGGCGCGTCGCATCGTCGCGCCTCCACAAACACCACGCTACGCGTTCCCATCCACGCCGCCTTCCGCCCTCGTCTCGGCACCCGCGCCAGCCTCAGACTTGCTCGGCGCAGGCTTGCGCTCGGGAACCGGAATCTCGACGTCCTTCAACCGCACATCCACCATGGTCGCCTTCTCGACAATGCGGACCAAGGTCCAGCGCTTCTGTTTGGAGATCGGCCGACAGGCCTGGATTTCAACCCGGTCACCCGCCCTGGCCTCGTCCTTCCCGTCATGGGCGTGATATAGCGTGGATCGGTTAAGGTACTTGCCATACCGCGCATGCTTGACGATACGCCGCACCTCGACGGTAATCGTCTTGTCGCGCTTGTCGCTGACAACCATGCCAATCAGCGTCTTCGCCGACGTTCTGGTCTGCGCGGCCGCAGCCGCGATTTCGGTAGCCATTCGGATGCCCACTCCCCTGAAAAGGAGAACTCCTCTCGCTTACTTGGTCTCACCCGGATCGGTCCGCTGCAGTCCTTGACTGACCCGGCGCGTTTCGGCCAGGCGCAACGCGGCGCGGTCGGCCGCCGAAAGCTCGCTCGGCCTTCGGGAACGGCGCAACCGTGGACGACGCGCGTCCGCCGCACGCCTGACCAGTCGCGCCACCGCCGGCGAACAGCCCCCGGCCTTTGGCTCCAGCACGGACACGCGCACACCCAACTGTTTACGCAGAGAACGCTCGCGGAGCACCGTCTGGATCCGCGCCATCAACCGCTTTCCTTCGCGCTTCTCGTGCGGCTTGATCGATTCACCGCCGGCGCCGCGCACCGTCGCATCGAAAAGGCGTTTCTTCTCCCCCGCGAACTGGTCCAGGAGTTCCTGGTCCGTCTTCTCGCGTAAATCCTTCGCTTTGACCTTTGCCATCGCCGCCGTCCCTTCCCAAACGCTACGAAAAACTTACACACCCGCACGACGAGCTATGAACTTCACCTTGACCGGAAGCTTCGCAGACTGTTTTCGGAAGATTTCGCGCGCAATGACCTCAGGCACACCCGCCACCTCGAAAAGCACCGTACCCGGTTTGACCACCACGGCCCAGAATTCCACGGCGCCTTTGCCGCTGCCCATGCGCGTTTCCGCCGCCTTCTTCGTAATCGACTTATGCGGGAAAACCCGGCACCAGTACCGGCCTTGGGCACCAAGCGCACGCGACAGGACCACGCGGGCCGCCTCCAACTGCTGCGCGGAGACCCACCCCGGGTCGAGCGACATGACACCGTAGTCGCCAAAAGCCACGTAGTTGCCGCGCGTGGCCTGACCACGGATCCGCCCCCGCATGGATTTGCGGTACTTGACCCGCTTAGGCATCAAGGACATGCGGCGCCTCCTTCACGATCTTTCCCTTATAGATCCACACCTTCACGCCGATGATGCCATAGGCCGTATGGGCCTCGGCGAAACCGTAATCCACGTCAGCAGTCAGCGTGTGCAACGGAAGACTACCCACCATGTGCTTCTCCGTGCGCGCGATTTCCGCGCCGCCCAGACGACCGGCACAAACGATCTTCACACCGCGTGCGCCCTGCCCCATCGTTGTTTCGACCGCTTTCTTCATCGCGCGGCGGAACGACGTACGCTTCAAAATCTGCTCGCCCACCCCTTCCGCCACCAGCTGCGCGTCCAGTTCGGGCTTCGCGATCTCGCGGATGTTCACCTGAATCTTCTTGTTTCCGCCACCCGGCGAAAACTTGTTCAACTCCTCGCGCAGCTTCTCGATCTCCGCGCCCTTCTTGCCGATCACCACGCCCGGACGGGAGGTAAAGACGAAGATGTTGGTCTCATCCCCGCCCCGCTCGATTTCGATCCGCGAAATGCCGGCCTGCGGAAGCCGCGACTTCACAAACTTCTTGATCTTCTGGTCCTCGACCAGGTAACGGCCATAGTCCTGCTTGCGAGCGTACCACCTGGATACCCAAGGACGGGTGATGCCGACCCGAAAACCGTAGGGATGACACTTCTGACCCACGCGTGTTCTCCTTGCCGCCTATTCCTTGCCAGCCTTGGCGGACTTCCCGGACTTCTTCTCTTCGCCGTTGCCACCCGTCTCAGGCTCGCCCAGCACCACGGTCAGATGACACATCCGCTTGATGATCGGCCGCGCGCGTCCCATGGGACCCGACTTAAAGCGTTTCAGCCGCGTGCCCTCGTCGCAGTAAGCATCGCGAACGACCAGTTCATCCGCACCAATTCGGCCTTCGGTTCGGGAGTCGGCATTGCCCAGCGCACTCAACAACACGCGGTCAACGAAATAGGCCGCACGTTTGCGCGAGAAGCGCAGGATCTCACGCGCGCGCTCCACAGGCTCGCCCCGGATCTGGTTCACCACCAAACGCATCTTATTGGGAGCCATGCGGATGTTGCGCAGCGACGCGCCGTACTGCCCCGCCGGATACACGCGTTTGCGCGTCCCGCTTCCGCCCTTCCGCTCCAACCGGGCCGGACTGACCACCTTGCCCTTCCACACGTTCGACATGATCTATGCTCCGCACCGCATGCGTTCAATCGTCTTACTTCTTGGCCGGCGCCGCCGCCGCCGCAGGCGCCGCCGCCGCCGCCTTGCTTCCAGCACCGCCGTGCGACCGGAAAATCCGGGTCGGGGCAAACTCACCCAGCTTGTGACCGACCATTTCCTCGGAGGCATAGACGCGCACATGCATCTTGCCGTTGTGGACCAGGAACGTGTGGCCCACAAACTCCGGAACCACCACGCACGCCCGCGCCCACGTCTTGATGGCTTCGCGACCGCCCTGTTCCTTCTGGCGCGTCACCTTCTTCAGCAGCTTGGGATCCACGAAGGGACCCTTCTTCATTGACCGAGACATGGCTGCCTGGCTACTCCTTCTTCCCTCGGCACGAACTTCGCGCCGAAACCGTTACACCACCTGCACGGCCGCGCCTTTGCGACGGCGGATGATCTGGCGATTGGTCCGCGACTTCGGCTTTCGGGTCTTGCCACCCTTGGCCAACACGCTGGACGGCGATTGCGGAATGTGGCCCTTGCCCTTGGCCGAACCGCCACCCATGGGATGATCCACGGGATTCTTGGCAATGCCGCGCGTCGTCGGCCGCTTGTGCAGCGCGTAAATGGCCCGGCC
>JAQBFL010000554.1:0-11587 GCA_032123415.1 bacterium
AGCACGGCGTGAACATCATGCAGTTCTGCAAGGAGTTCAACGCCGCCACCCAGCAGCAATCGGGGTTAGTGATCCCCGTCATTATTACGGTCTACCACGACCGGTCGTTCTCGTTCATCATGAAGAGTCCACCGGCTTCGACGCTGTTGAAGCGCGCGGCGGGGTTGGCCAAGGGGTCCGCGGTGCCTCATCGGGACAAGGTTGGCCAGGTGACGCGGGAGCAGTTGCGCGAGATCGTGCGCACCAAGGTCAAGGACATGAACTCGAATGGCGAAGAGCAGGCCATGCGCGTGATTGCCGGGACCGCGCGCAGCATGGGCATTACGGTTGTCGACTGAACAGGCGAGGGTGACTGAAGTCTTATGGCGAAGCAAGGCAAACATCATCGGGCGGTCAGCGAGAAGGCCCCGCGGGAAGTTCTGTCGCTGGAGAAGGCCTTCGAGTTTCTGAAGGCCAATCCTCTGGCGAAGTTCAACGAGACGGTGGAGCTTGCGATGCGCATGGGGCTGGACCCGAAGAAGACCGAGCACGGCGTGCGCGGCACGGTCGAGCTGCCCCACGGCACGGGCCGCAAGGTCAGGGTTCTGGTGTTCGCGACGGGCGCGGCGGCCGCGGCTGCCAGGGCGGCGGGGGCGGACCACGTGGGTTTCGAGGACATGATCGAGAAGGTCAAGGAAGGCTGGACGGATTTTGACGTGGCGGTGGCGACGCCGGATGCGATGAAGGAAGTGCGCAAGCTCGGCCGCGTGCTGGGGCCGCGCGGCCTGATGCCGAATCCCAAGACCGGGACGGTGACTGACGACACGGCGGCGGCGGTGACCGCGAGCAAGCAGGGGCGGGTGGAGTTCCGCCTTGACCGCACGGGCAACATCAACGTGCCGGTGGGCAAGCTCTCGTTCGAGGTGGCTCAGCTTGTGATGAACGCGGACACGGTGATCTCGGCGGTGAAGTCCGAGAAGCCGGCGGGTGCGAAGGGCGTCTACATCAAGAACTGCTACGTATCCTCCACGATGGGCGTCGGCCTGAAGGTGGAAGTCAAGGAATAACCATACCCACGGGGGTTTTTCGATGCGAGCCGAGAAAATTGCGATCATAGACGAGATCAAGGGTCACATGGAGCGATCGGGCTACGCCCTGCTGGTTGGGTACCAGGGGCTGAACGTGGCGAAGATGGCTGCGTTACGTTCCGAGCTGCGGCCGATGCGCGCCCGCATGGACGTGGTCAAGAACACGTATTTCGGGCAGGCGGCGAAGGCGCTGGGCCGGCCGAGGCTTCCGCCCGAGGTTACGGCGCTGACGACGGCCATGGTCACGGGCGAAGCGGACGTGGCGCAGGTGGTGAAAGTCTTGGCGAGGTTTGCCAGGACAAACGAAGCGTTGAAGCTCAAGGGTGGTTTTCTTGGCGCGCAGCCTCTATGCGCGGCGGATCTCTCCGAGCTTGCGGCGCTCGAATCCCGCGAGCTGCTGCTGGCTAGGGCGGTGGGCACGATCGCCGCTCCGATGATGCAGCTTGTGGGCGTGATGCAGCAGAAGGTGTTGAGTCTGCTGTACGTGTTGAAGGCGGTGGAAGAGAAGAAGAGCAAGTCGTAATACGTTATCGATGGTTGCGGCCTCTTCGCGGGCGCCGCGCAGGAACACAGGAGATCAGGTCATGTCTGAGGTGCAGGAAGCGACGATGGAACAGGTTGAAGGCAAGATGGCCGAATTCGTGAGCTGGATCGAGGGCATCTCGGTTCTCGAGCTCTCGAAGCTGGTGAAGGTGCTCGAAAACAGACTTGGCGTCAGCGCGGCGGCTCCGATGGCCGTGGCGGCGGCTCCGGTCGGCGGCGCCGCGGCGGAGCCGGTAGAGGAGCAGACGGAGTTCACGGTTGTGCTTGTCGGCGTGGGCCCGAACAAGATCAACGTGATCAAGGAAGTGCGCGCGATCACCGGCCTGGGGCTGAAGGACTCGAAGGACATGGTGGAGGGTGCCCCGAAGACCGTCAAGGAAGGCGCGAGCAAGGAAGAATCCGAAGAGATTAAGAAGAAGCTGGAAGCCGCGGGCGCCAGCGTCGAAATCAAGTAACGCGCATTGCCGATCCGTGTCCGGTCCGTTTCGTGCGGGTGTGTGACTTGAACCGTTGGCAGAGCGAGGTACTTGATGGTAGAGAGAACGAATTTCGGGAAACTTGAGGCGGTCATCGAACCTCCGGATCTGATCGAGATCCAGACGAAGTCGTATGACGCCTTTCTGCAGCTTGACGTGGCGCCGGGCAAGCGCAAACGCCATGGCATGCAGGCGATCTTCGAAGAGGTCTTCCCCATCGAGAGTTACGACGGGCGCTACTCGCTGGACTTCGTGAAGTACGAGTTGTCGGAGCCCAAGTCGGGCCCCTATGACTCGTTGTACGAAGGACAGACGCACGCGGCTGCGCTGCACGTGACGTTTCGGTTGAAGGACGGAGAGGAAGTCCGCGAGGAGAAGGTTTACATGGGGGAAATCCCCCTAATGACCGACACGGGTTCGTTCGTCGTCAACGGGGCGGAGCGGGTGGTCGTCAGTCAGCTTCACAGGTCTCCGGGGCTGTGCTCGGAGCAGGCGCTGCACGCCAACGGCGCGACGCTGTATTCCGTGCGCATCATCCCGGACCGCGGGTCGTGGATCGAGGTTCAGTTCGACACCGCGAATCTGATCTGGATTTACATGGACCGGCGGCGCCGCCGCCGCAAGTTCCTGGCGTCGACGTTTCTGCGCGCCCTGGGATTCGGATCGGACGAGGATCTGTGCGGGCTGTTCTACGAGTTCAAGAAGCTATCCATCCTCGGGCACCTGAAAGAGGACGATATCAAGTGGCTGGTCTTCAAGGAAGACGTCATCGACGTCGATTCGAAGTCCGTGCTGGCCCGCAAGTTCGAACCGATGACCGTCGGCGCCGCGGAGCAGATTCGCGATGCGGGCTTCAAGTCCGTCGAAGTCGTGGACGTGACCTGGGATAGCGGCACGTTCCTCAAGAGCATTCGAAGCGATCCCTCCCGCACGTCGGACGATGCGCTGAAGGACATCTACCACCGGATTCGCCCGGGCGACCCGGCCACGCCCTCCAACGCGCGGCAGTTGCTCAAGCGGCTGTTCTTCGATCCGAGGCGTTACGACCTCGGGCGCGTGGGGCGGCACAAGATCAACCAGAAGCTCAACCTGGGCGGGAAGTTGGATGCCGAACTGCGGACGCTGGATCTGCTCGACATCACCGAGGCGATCCGTTACCTGATCCGCATCCGCAAGGGCGAGGAGAACGTGGACGACATCGACCATCTCGGCAGCCGCCGGGTGCGTACGGTGGGCGAACTGCTGGAGAACCAGTGCCGGATGGGCATCGCGCGAACGGAGCGGTTGATCCGGGAGCGGATGACGCTGTTCGATCCGCAGACCGGGACGCTGACGCCGCAGCGGCTGGTGAACTCGAAGTCGCTCTCGGCCGTGGTGCAGGACTTCTTCGGGCGCAGCCAGCTCAGCCAGTTCATGGATCAGACGAACCCGCTTTCGGAGCTGGCTCACAAGCGCCGCCTGAGCGCTCTGGGGCCCGGCGGTCTGAGCCGCGAGCGCGCGGGCTTCGAGGTTCGCGACGTGCACAGCAGCCACTACGGGCGCATTTGTCCGATCGAGACGCCGGAAGGCCCGAACATCGGCCTGATTTCCTCGTTGGGCGTCTACGCGAAGGTCAACGAGTTCGGATTCATCGAAAGCCCGTACCGGCGCGTGGTCAATGGCCGCGTGACCGACGAGGTGCTGCACCTGTCGGCCGACCTGGAGGAGAAGTACGTCATCGCGCAGGCCAATGCGCCGCTGGACGCGCAGAACCGGTTTGCCCGCGAGACGGTCTCCGTGCGGTATCAGGGCGAGTTTCTCGAAGTGCCGCGCGAGCGCGTGGACTGCATGGACGTATCGCCCAAGCAGGTCGTGAGCATCGCGGCGGGGCTGATTCCGTTTCTGGAGCACGACGACGCCAACCGGGCGTTGATGGGCGCGAACATGATGAGGCAGGCGGTGCCTCTGATGCGGACCGAACGGCCTTTCGTGGCGACCGGGATGGAGTCGCGCGCAGCGCGGGACTCCCGCGTGATGGTCGTCGCGGACATAGCCGGCAAGGTGGCGTACGTTTCGGCGGACAAGGTGATCGTTTCGGCCGACGGGAAAGTTCCCGACAAGAAGACGGCGGCCGGCACATGGAAGGCCTATGCCCTGCGCAAGTTCCGCCGTTCGAATGCCGGAACGTGCTTCAACCAGAAGCCGCGGGTGCGTCTCGGTCAGGTTGTACGCAAGGGCGACCTGCTGGCGGACGGCCCGTCCACCGACAGCGGCGAGCTGTC
This sequence comes from bacterium, assembly GCA_032123415.1. Taxonomy (GTDB): domain Bacteria; phylum Verrucomicrobiota; class Kiritimatiellia; order UBA8416; family JADHWI01; genus JAQBFL01. Next base: position 4,348 of record JAQBFL010000554.1, read on the forward strand.
GCTGGGCCGCAATCTCTCCGTGGCGTTCATGCCCTGGAGCGGGTACAACTTCGAAGACGCGATCGTCATCAGCGAGCGCGTGGTGAAAGATGACGAGTTCACCTCCATCCACATCACGGAGTTCGAAGTGGGCGCGCGGGACACGAAGCTGGGGCCCGAGGAGATCACGCGCGACATTCCGAACGTCGGCGAGGAAGCGCTGGCCAACCTGGGTTCCGACGGCGTGATCCGTCCGGGCGCCGAAGTGGCGCCGGGCGACATCCTGGTCGGCAAGATCACTCCCAAGAGCGAGACCGAGCTGGCTCCCGAAGAGCGGCTGCTGCGTGCGATCTTCGGCGAGAAGGCCGCGGAAGTGCGCGACACGTCGCTGACGGTTCCCAGCGGCACGCGGGGCATCGTGATGGACGTCAAAGTCTCGGCGCTGAAGGATCTGCGCAAGCAGGACGAATCGCCGACGGACCGTAAGCGCCATGCGAAGGACCTGAGCAAGGACCTGGACGATAAGCGGCGCGAGCTGACCGAAGCCCTGACGGAAGCGCTGAGCAACATCCTGCTCGGCGAGAAGATTCCGCTGGACGTGATGGACGCCGAAGCCGGCGACGTCATCATTCCGGCGAACCGCAAGATCACCAAGACGTTGTTGCGCAAGCTCGCGGCGGCCTACGATCATATCCAGATCGAAAGCAGCCCGATACAGATCAAGATCGACGAGATCATCGACGAATACCGGCCGAAGTTCGAGGAGCTGAATCGCGGCCATGAGGAGTCGATCGAGCGGCTGGAGAGCGGCGACGAAATCGACCAGGGCATCGTCAAGCAGGTGCGTGTTTACGTCGCCACGAAGAAGAAGCTGTCCGTCGGCGACAAGCTGGCCGGCCGGCACGGCAACAAGGGCGTCGTGGCGCGCATCGTGCCGGAGTGCGACATGCCGTTCGGTCCGGACGGGCGTCCCGTCGACATCGTGCTCAACCCGCTGGGCGTGCCCTCGCGCATGAACCTGGGGCAGGTGTTCGAAACGCATCTGGGTGCGGCGTGCCGGTTGTTGGGCATGTACGCGGCGTCGCCGGTTTTCGACGGCATTTCCGAGAGCGACATCGACGGGTTCCTGTGCAAGGCGGGCATGCCGGAGGACGGCAAGGCCGTGCTGTATGACGGGCGCACGGGCGAGCCGTTCTCGCAGCGCGTGGTGGTCGGGCAGATCTACATGATGAAGTTGCACCACTTGGCGAGCGACAAGTTGCATGCCCGGGCGGTGGGTCCGTATTCGCTGGTGACGCAGCAGCCGCTGGGCGGCAAGGCGCAGTATGGCGGCCAGCGTCTGGGCGAGATGGAAGTGTGGGCGCTGGAAGCGTACGGCGTAGCCTACGCCTTGCAGGAGCTTCTGACTGTCAAGAGCGACGACGTGACGGGGCGGACGCGAATCTATGAGTCCATCGTCAAGGGCGAGAACTCGCTCCAGGCGGGCATGCCGGAGTCGTTCAGCGTCCTGATCAACGAGTTGCGCGGTCTGTGTCTGGACGTGCAGCTCCTTGGGGCCGACGAGGATTTCAAGCGCAGTCTTTAATCAGCCGGGAGGCGCATGTTGAACCAGTACGCAGCCAGAGAGATGATGGGGTTGTCGGAGGTGGAGGATTTCGATACCGTCGGAATCATCCTCTCGTCTCCCGAGACGATTCGGTCCTGGAGTCACGGCGAGGTCAAGAGCCCAGAGACGATCAACTACCGGACGTACAAGCCCGAGCGCGGGGGGCTTTTCTGCGAGCGCATTTTCGGCCCGACGCGGGACTGGGAGTGCAGTTGCGGCAAGTACAAGCGCATCAAGCACAAGGGCGTGATCTGCGACCGTTGCGGCGTGGAAGTCACGGTGTCGCGCGTGCGTCGCGAGCGCATGGGGCACATCGAGCTGGCCGTGCCGGTTTCGCACATCTGGTTCTTCAAGTGCACGCCGAGCCGCATCGGGCTGATGCTGGACATGACCAGCGCGGCGCTGGAGCGCGTGCTCTACTACGAGGACTACCTTGTCACCGATCCGGGCGAGACCTCCCTGAAGGAGAAGCAGCTGCTGACCGAGATCGAATACCGCGAGGCGGTGCAAACGTATGGCGCGGACAACTTCACGGCCAAGATGGGCGCCGAATCCGTGCGCGATCTGTTGCAGCGGCTCGATCTGTCGGCGCTGATGGCCGAACTCGAAGACGAGATGGAGCGCACCAAGAGCAAGCAGGTGCGCAAGAAGCTGGCCAAGCGCATGAAGATCGCGGAGGGCTTCCGCAAGAGCAACACGCGCCCGGAGTGGATGATTCTGGACACGCTGCCGGTGATTCCGCCCGAGCTCAGGCCGTTGGTTCCGTTGGAGGGCGGCCGTTTCGCGACCTCGGACCTGAACGACCTGTACCGCAGGGTGATCAACCGCAACAACCGGCTGAAGAACCTGCAACAGCTCAAGACCCCGGACGTGATCATCCGTAACGAGAAGCGGATGTTGCAGGAGGCCGTGGACGCGGTGTTCGATAACGGCCGGCACGGCCGGCCGGTGACCGGCGCGGGCAACCGTCCCCTGAAGTCGTTGAGCGAAATGCTCAAGGGCAAGGGAGGCCGGTTCCGCCAGAACCTGCTGGGCAAGCGCGTCGACTACTCGGGCCGCGCGGTGATCGTCGTGGGGCCGAATCTGAAGCTCAACCAGTGTGGATTGCCCAAGAAGATGGCGCTGGTGCTCTTCGAGCCCTTCATCATCCGCCGCCTCAAGGAAATGGGCGTGGTGCACACGGTGCGCAGCGCGAAGAAGCTGATCGAGCGTCAGGCGCCCGAAGTCTGGGACATTCTGGAGGAGATCACTGCCGACAAGACGGTGATGCTCAACCGCGCCCCGACGCTGCACCGCCTCAGCATGCAGTCTTTCGAGCCCACGCTGGTCGAGGGCGAGGCGATCCAGCTTCACCCGCTGGTGTGTACGGCCTACAACGCGGACTTCGACGGCGACCAGATGGCGGTGCACGTGCCGCTGTCGGTCGAGGCGCAGCTCGAATCGCGGTTGCTCATGATGTCCACGAACAACATCTTTTCGCCGTCGAGCGGCAAGTCGGTGATGACGCCGACGCAGGATATTGCACTGGGCGTGTATTACCTCACGGCGCCGAGCCAGAAGGACCGGCGCCAGTTCGGCCGCGAGACGACGATGGCCGAAGGCGAGCGGCTGCCGCTGTTGCGCGACTGCAACGAAGTGCGCATGGCCTATGATGATCATGCGCTGAAGCTTAACGACCGCATCCGTTTCCGCAACCCGGACTTCGGGCAAGACACACGGTTCGGCAACCGTGAGGTGAAGATCATCGTCACGACGGTCGGCCGCGTGCTCTTCAACGAGATCTGGCCGGGGTCCGTAGGCTTCGTCAACCGCATTGTGGACAAGACCATGCTCGGTACCATGATCTGGCACTGCCACCGCATTGCGGGGCATGCCCGGACGGTGCGCGTGCTGGACGAACTCAAGGCGCTGGGCTTTGAACACGCCACGCTGGCGGGGGTTTCGGTGGGCCTGGTGGACATGAAGATTCCGGCCGAGAAGGAGACGATCCTCTCCAAGGCGCGCAAGGAAGTGCAGGAAGTCGACTTGCAGTATCAGAAGGGCGTGATCACCGACGGCGAGCGTTATAACAAGATCGTCGACGTGTGGACGCATGCGACCGACGAGATCTCGAACGCGATGTACCGCGCAATCGAAGACAATGCCGGCGGGTCGGAGATCAATCCGGTCTTCATGATGGTGGACTCGAAGGCGCGCGGCAGCCGTCAGCAAATCCGGCAGCTTGCCGGCATGCGCGGCCTCATGGCGAAGCCCTCGGGCGAGATCATCGAACGGCCGATTACCGCCAACTTCCGCGAGGGTTTGAGCGTGCTCGAGTACTTCATCAGCACGCACGGCGCCCGCAAGGGCCTGGCGGACACGGCGCTGAAGACGGCCGACGCGGGCTACCTGACGCGCAAGCTCGTGGACGTGGCGCAGGATGTCATCGTGGTGGAGCAGGACTGCAACACGGTCAACGGCATTTCGGTGGCGGCGATCGCCGAGGGTGACGAAGAACAGGTTTCCTTGCAGACGCGAATCGTCGGGCGCACGGCGCTGACGGACATTCACCACCCGCTTACGCGCGAGCAGATCGTCAGGAGCGGCGCCGAGATCGACGAGGCGATCGCCGAAAAGATCGTGTCCTCGGGCGTCATTCAGGTCAGGATCCGCAGCGTGCTGACATGCGAATCCCGCAACGGCTTGTGTGCGCGCTGTTATGGACGCGACCTGGCGACCGGGCGGCCCGTGGAAATCGGCACGGCGGTGGGCATCATCGCGGCGCAGTCGATCGGCGAGCCGGGCACGCAGTTGACGATGCGCACGTTCCACATCGGCGGCACGGCCAGTGCGGTGTTCAAACAGCCGGAGGTCTTTGCCAAGAACGCCGGCACGCTGCGCTATCACGAGCTGCGCATCGTCACGAACCCGACCGGTGGCTTCGTGGTCCTCAACAAGAACGGCGCGGTGAGTGTGATCGACGCGGCGGGCGTGGAGCAGGAGCGTTACACGCTGGCGATCGGTTCGGTGATTCTGCCGGCGAACGGCGCGGCCGTGGCGAAGGGTGATTGCATCGCGAAGTGGGATCCCTACAGCGTTCCGGTGCTGGCCGAGCAGGACGGCGCCGTGCGTTTTCACGACTTCGTGGAGAACGTCTCCGTCAAGAAGGAGATCGACGCGCAGACCGGCCAGCGCGGTACCGTGGTGCTGGAGACGAAGGAAGATCTCCATCCGCAAATCGTCATTCTGCGCGCGGGCGGGGACGATGTGCTGGGGTTCTACAGCATTCCGACCGGCGCGCATGTCATGGTTAAAGAGGGCGAGCGGGTGTATCCGGGGCAGGTGCTGGCGCGTACGCCGCGCAAGGAATCGAAGACGCGCGACATCACGGGCGGTCTGCCGCGCGTGGCGGAACTGTTCGAAGCGCGGCTGCCGAAGGATGCGGCGGAGATCGCCAAGATTGAGGGGCTCGTGGACTTCGGCCCGAACCAGCGCGGCCGGCGTTGCCTGGTCATACGCGACGAGACGACGGGCGCGACCGAGGAGCACCTGATCGCTATGGGCAAGCACATCGTCGTGTTCAAGGGCGACCGCGTGAAGAAGGGCCAGCAGTTGACCGAGGGGCCGATCGTTCCGCAGGAAATCCTGGACGTTTGCGGTCCGCAGGAGTTGCAGGAGTACCTGGTCAACGAAGTGCAGCAGGTTTACCGGCTGCAGGGCGTGGAGATCAACGACAAGCACATCGAGTGCATCGTGCGGCAGATGTTGCGCAAGGTACGGATCACGGACCCCGGCGACACGGACTTCCTCTGGGGCGAGCAGGTCACCAAGCAAGTGTTCATCGAGGCGAACGACGCGGCGATCGCCGAGGGCAAGCGGCCGGCGCAGGCCTCGCCCGCTCTGCTGGGCATCACGAAGGCTTCGCTCGAGACGGACAGCTTCATCTCCGCGGCCTCCTTCCAGGACACGACGCGGGTGCTGACCGAGGCGGCGACGCTTGGCCGCCGCGACACGCTGCGCGGGTTCAAGGAGAACGTCATCATGGGGCACCTTATTCCGGGCGGGACGGGTTTCCACCTGCACCGCAACATCAAGCTGGTGGCCCCGGCGGAGCCGATTCCGGAGGAGGAGACGCCCCTGAGCGACGCCGCGGAGAACCTTCAGGAATTATTGGGGAAAGAGACTTGATTTTCGTACGCCGTGTTTGATACGTTAAATCTTTTGCGGCGCTGACATCAACTGACAGAGAGGAACAAGCCGATCATGCCGACAGTGAATCAACTGGTCCGGAAGGGACGCTCGAAGGTGGGCAAGAAGAGTAAATCGCCCGCGCTGGCGGGGTGTCCGCAGCGTAGGGGCGTCTGCCTGCTGGTCAAGACGCAGACGCCGAAGAAGCCGAACTCGGCCTTGCGCAAAGTCTGTCGCGTGCGGTTGACGTCCGGCTATGAAGTGACGGCGTACATTCCCGGGGTTGGTCACAACCTGCAGGAGCACAGCGTCGTGCTGGTGCGTGGCGGCCGCGTGGCGGATCTTCCCGGCGTGCGTTACCATGTCGTGCGCGGCACGCTGGACAGCCTGGGGGTTGACGGGAGGAACCGCAGTCGTTCGAAGTATGGCGTGAAGCGGCCCAAGAAATCGTAAGCGATCGAATCGGAGACTGGCATGGCGAGAAGGCATAGAGCTGAGAAGCGCGAGTCGATACCGGACCCGAAATACAACAGCGAGTTGGTCGGTCGGGTGATCTGCTATTTGATGCAGAAGGGCAAGAAGGCCACGGCGGAGCGGATCGTGTACGGGGCCATGGACGAGATCGCGTCCAAGATGGAGGAGAACCCGCTGGAAGTGATGACTCGCGCGATCGAGAACATCAAGCCGAGGGTCGAAGTGCGTTCGCGGCGGGTGGGCGGTTCGACGTATCAGGTGCCGGTGGACGTGAACAGCCGACGGCAGTTGGCGCTGGCGATGCGTTGGATCGTAGTTTATTCGAAGGCCCGTCGCGGCGTGCAGATGCAGCGCGCGATGGCCATGGAGTTGATGGATGCTTTCAAGAACCAGGGCAATGCGGTCAAGAAGCGCGATGACACGCATAAAATGGCGCAGGCCAACAAAGCCTTTGCGCACTATGCCTGGTAGGATTTGACACATACGGCCGCGTTTCGCGCAAGAGCGGGGCACGGCCGGCGGACAACGATCCGGGCGCCGCCCGGCAGGAAGAGAAACTTCCGGAGGCGGCGGCCGGTTTTGTGCTGTAATCGAAACGCGAACTTATGGTTGCCGGTTTGACAGAAAAGGGCAAACGGAAGACGTCCGGGCCCGGAACCTCTCAGGAGGCGCCGGACCGGTTGCGTCCGCTGGCGGATGTGCGCAACATCGGCATCGTGGCGCACATCGACGCCGGCAAGACCACGGTGACCGAGCGCATTCTTTTCTACGCGGGGCGGGTCCACAAGATGGGCGAGGTGCATGACGGGACGACGGTCATGGACTGGATGGCGCAGGAGAAGGAGCGCGGCATCACGATCACCAGCGCCGCGACGACCTGTTTCTGGCGCGACTTTCAGGTGAACGTTATCGACACGCCCGGACACGTAGACTTTACCGTCGAGGTCGAGCGCTCGCTTCGTGTGCTTGATGGCGCGATCGGCGTTTTCTGTGGTGTTGGTGGGGTCCAGCCTC
>JAQBFL010000555.1:0-3043 GCA_032123415.1 bacterium
TGGCCGGCACCTTCTCCGACTCGCCATGCAGGCGGTTGCCATACGTCGACTCGACCAACAAGTAGTCGGCCTCTTCGAGTAGCGTGGGATCGCGCAGGATGGGCGTATTCGGGCGGCCGAGGTCCCCGGAGAACACCACGGTGCGGCTCTCCCCTCCCGCGATCCTCGCGCGCACCTTGATCGAGGAAGACCCCAGGATGTGGCCTGCCTCGTGGAAGGTGATCTCCAGGCCGTCGCCGAGGCTGACCACGGTCTCATAGGCAGCCGGACTGAACAACGGCAGGCAGGCCTCCGCGTCTTCGATCGTGTAGAGCGGAACCACCGGGTACGGCCCCGTGCGCCCCTGCCTCGCCTGACGCTTGATCTTGAACGCCGCGTCTTCCTCTTGCAGCTTGGCGGAATCCTGGATGACGATACCCGCGATGTCCGCCGTGGGGCCGGTGCAATGGACGCGCCCCTTGAAGCCATCCTTTACCAACCGCGGCAACAGGCCGCAGTGGTCCAGATGCCCATGCGTCAACAAGACGGCGTCAATCGTGTTGGCCGGCGGGTTGAATGCATCCCAGTTGCGGTCCTTCAGTCCGCGCTCCTGGTAGAGACCGCAGTCGACCAGCAGGCGCTTGCCGCGCGCTTCGAGCAGGTAGCGCGACCCCGTGACGTTCTGAGCTCCGCCGTAAAAGCCAAGTCGCATCGTGTCGCTCATTCAGACCTCCGCTCTGTGTTGCCGGGAACATAGCCGATTTCCGACGCGGATACAAGGGCGGGAAATGGCGCTTCAGCAATTGCATGGCCGGAGAGCACGTCGGACGCCGACGCGGACCGTCGGCGGAACAACCGCGCCCCGGCCTGGGGCCTGGTCTGTTTCCCGCGAAAGGGCGCTCCGGCCGCCCGTTCGATCTACCCGGGACTTCGCGCCGAGCGATCGCGCGCGCGAGAAAGAAAGAGAGAGAGAGAGGGGGGGCGACGTGGCGCGCCTACGGAGAATCGAACTCCGGTTCCAAGGATGAAAACCTTGTGTCCTAACCACTAGACGATAGGCGCCCATTGCCGATTGGAGTGCGGAACTATACCACACCCGGCGTCGGTGACAATCACAAACTGTGCCAGACAAACTCCAGGCTCGAACCGCGACGCGGTGCGGCGGCATCGAGCCACCCCGTCTGCGCTTCCAACGCATGCCGCGCGCGGAACCCGCCCCAGGCCATGCGGTTGGGCCGCAGTCCGCGCCGGATCGTCACGATGCGGTGGTGGCGGTCGAGGAACAGCACATCCAGCGAAAACCGCATGCCGAAGGTGTGAATCGAGCCGCAGGGACTCAGCAGCATCCCGGCCCCCGCCGTCAGCCCGTCGCGCCCCAGCAAGCCCCGCAGCCGGTCCTTCAGGGCCACAGCCTCTTCGACCCTCGAGAACAGCACCCGGCCGTCCAGGTAGGCGGCGCCGGTTCTCACTTCAGAAGCAGCCCGATGGCAACCCCCGCCGAAATGAAGACCAGAAAGGCAATGGACCTGATCCATTCGAAGGTCACGCCCGGCAGGACCGTAATCGACACACGACCGCTGGTGTTCAGGATCAGGATGATCGCGGCCAACGCGATCAACAACAGGGCCCACAACAGTTTCTTATTCATGCCTTCGACTTCCCTCGACCCTTCATGCATTCTTCGATCACGGCCAGAACAGACTCGGGCGACGCCATCCGCCCCTTTCCCTCATACCCGCAGGCCAGATCGCCTTCCTCGCAGTCCACGATCCGCGCGCCACGCTCCGCCAGCGTGCGCAGATTCGCCTGCAGCGCCGGGTTGCGCCACATCATCACGTTCATCGCGGGGGCCACCACCACCGGCGCCGTGCAGGCCAGAGCCGTGCAGGAAAGCAGATCGTCGGCCATGCCGTGCGCCATCTTGGCGATCATATTCGCCGTGCAGGGCGCGATCGCCAGCACCGCGGCGCGCTCCGCGAACGCGATGTGGTCCGGAACCCATTCGGCGACGCGCGGGAACATGTCCAACCCCACGGGACGGCGCGACAGCGTGCGGAAGGTCAACTCCGACACGAACTGTGTCGCCGCGTGCGTCATGACCACCGAGACCTCGTACCCGCGCTTGACCAACAGGCGCACAAGCTCCGCGGATTTATAGGCCGCGATCGAGCCCGTGACACCCACCACCACATGCCGCTCTGACGAAGGTTTCATCTCGCAGTCTACAGGAACACGGAAAGGGACGGTTCGTCAAGCGGTTTCCTTCGGCGATTGACCCGCCAACCGCCCATTTGCGACAATTGACGCACATGGACGGGAACCCAACAGCCCAGCCCCCTGCCGGACCGAACCACACGGCCGATGCCATTCGCGCGGCCGCCGACGGGATCGGATACGTCCGGTGCGGTTTCACCACGACCGCGCCTTTCGAGCGCTTCGCAACCGATGTCGCCCGCCGCGCGGCGGCCTACCCCGACGTCGCCGACGCCTATCGCGCCATGGCTGGCCGCGCGGACCCGCGCGCGCAGGCGCTCTGGGCGCGGTCCGTCGTCGTGTGCATTCGCCGCTACGGCAAGTATCGACTCCCCGGCGAACCCATCGGCCACATCGGCCGCAACTACCTCGCCGACCGCCGCATACCGGCATGCCCGGACCACGACATGCCGGGCCGCATGACCCGCGCGTTGCGGAACCTGGGCCTGCGCGTCAAACGCGGCGGGCTGCCCGACCGCGCGGCGGCCGAGCGTGCCGGGGTCGCGGCCATCGGCCGCAACGGTTTCGCCTATGCAGCCGACTGGGGATCGTGGATCAACATCGAGACCTGGCTGGTTGACGTCGAGCTGCCTCCGGGCAGCGCGCTTCCGACGCCTTGCCCGCCGGGTTGCCGCGCTTGCACGGACGCCTGTCCCACGTCCGCGATCGAACGCCCTTACACCATGCGGATGGACCGCTGCATCGCCCATCTGACCTACGGCGCCCCCGAGCCGCTCGACCCCGCGCTCGCGGAGCGCATGGGCGGCTGGGTCTACGGCTGCGACGAGTGCCAGGCCGCATGCCCTCTGAA
>JAQBFL010000556.1:0-4658 GCA_032123415.1 bacterium
GACGCGGCGCCGACTGTTCGGCCACTCGAAACGGTCCGTACATCGCCGAGGCAAACTTGGTCGAGTAGCTCATCACAAGCGTTTGGTTGAACCCTTCGTCCGCAAGCGCGCGGCGGATGGCCGCCACCTGCCCATCCATCATCGCGCTCGGCGCTACGATGTCCGCCCCCGCCGCCGCATGCGACACCGCCATGCGGGCCAGCACCTCGTGGGCCGCATCGTTATCCACATCCCCATCCGCGCCCAGCGGGCCGCAATGCCCGTGGGTCGTGGCGCCGCAGACGCAGACGTCCGTGGCCAGGACCAAGTCCGGGAATTCCCGCCGCAGAAGATGCAGCGCTTGCTGCACGGCGCCCCGATCGTCAGTCACGGCGGAACCCGCGCCGTCCTTCTTCGCTTCGTCGACCAGGCCGAAAAGCAACACGCTGCCGACACCCATCGCCACGACGCGCGCCACGTCCTTGACCAGCGCGTCCGGACTGGTGCGGAACTGCCCCGGCATGGCGTCGATCGGTTCCCGCACCCCGCAGCCTTCGCGCACAAAGACCGGCCACATCAGCTTCTCCGGCCCCGGCAACGGCTGGTCGAACATTCTTCTCAACGCCGCCGTCCGGCGCAGGCGCCTCAATCGCACGTCCGGATACCGGCTCATGACAAATCTCCCGCGTGTTGTTCGCACAGTTCTTTCCGCACACAGTATTCCGCCAAGGCTTCCAGGCAGGCCTCCACCGTCGCCTCGGAAGAAACCAAGTCGGGCTCGACGCCCAGGGCGCGCAGCGCCTCCAGCGTGGGCTTGCCGATGGCCAACACCACACGGTCCGCCAGCGACGCGCTACCCCATGCGCTCGCAAACGAATCGACCGCGGACGCGCTGGCGAAGAAGACCGCATCGAAGTCAGGACACGTAGGATAGCGCACGGGTTCGTTGCGGTACAGGACGCAGTCATCCACCACGGCTCCGCACGCGCGCAACGCATCCGCCATTCCCGATCCCGCGCGGTCCGAGCGCAGCCGCAGAATGCGCGTCCCCGCCACGACCTTGCTACGCAGTGCCGCCAGCAACCCCTCCGCGCCGAATCCGGCCGCCGGCTCCACGTCCGCGCCCAGCCCGAGACGCCTCAGCTCGCGCGACGTGCCTCCCCCGCACGAGGCGAGTCCCGGCACACGGCGCAGGTCGACCTGCGCCTGCGCCAGGGCCTCGCCGAAATGGCGCGCCGCGGAGGGCGAGGTGAGCACGACCCACTCGTACGACGCAATGTCCCGCACGCGCCCCAGGGCAGCCGGCGTGGCGCGCATGCGGATCAGCGGGCGGCACACCGCGATACCCCCGTAGTCGGCCAGCAGACCGGCGGCCCGGTCCTGAAGGGCTTCGCTACCCGTCAACAAGACCCGGCGGCCACCCAGCGCCCCGCCGCCGCGGTACCGGTGACGGGCCGCCTCGCCCACGATCAGAACGCCGGGCATGTCGCTGGCCGCCTCCGCCATCCGCACAACGATCGTGGCCAGGTCGCCCGACACCACCCGGCACTGGTCGCCGCCCGCGCCGTACACCACGGCCGCGGGAGTCGCCGCGGGGTTGCCGTCCGCCAGCAGTTGCCGCACAACCTCCCCCGCCACGGACGTGGCCATGAAGAAGACCAACGGCAGGTCGCGCCGGACTTCCGCGCCCACGGAGCCCACCGCTCCGCCGGCCTCGCGGGGCGTCATGACCGTGAACCCACGCGACACCCCGCGTCGCGTCAGCAACATGCCGGTCCCCGTGGTGGCGGAACTTAGGCTGCTGACACCTGGCAGCACGCGGTATGGCAGGTTCAGCTCGTCCAGTGCCGCGATCTCCTCGGCAAGCCGCCCGAAGATGCCTGGATCGCCGCCTTTCAGGCGAACCACGCGCAGTCCCTGACGCGCGGTCGCGGCGATCAAGCGCGTCGTTTCCTCCTGCGGACGTCCGTGTCGCCCGGCGCGCTTGCCCACATCGACCCGGCGCACCGACGGCGGCAGCCGATCGAGCAGCTCGTGTCCGAACAGCGTGTCGTGCAGCACGACGTCGCAGCGCTTGAGCGCCGCGAGGCTGTCCAGCGTGCAGGCGCCGGCCGACCCGACCCCCGCCGCGGCAAAGGTCACGGCTTTGACGAACAGGCCGCGCAGATCCGTAAACCAGCGGTCCCCGGCCCGGAAGGTCAACGCCAGCGCGCCCTGCCCATCCGGCGCGGGCAACGCATCGGTGGAAATCCATTCGCCGATACGGTCCGTCAGCCCCAGGCGGGTCAGCGCCGCCCCCGCCATCACGAGCAGGTCGAATGCGCCCGCATCCAACTGCCGCAGCCGATCCTCGATGTCGCCCCTCACGGGAAGCAGACTCGCTCGCGGGAAGCGCGCCCGGCAATAGGCCTCCCGCCGCGCGCTGCTGACGCCGATGCGGCCATCCGCCGGCATGTCGGCCATCCCGCGCCCCCGCGGACGGATCAACGCGTCCCGCGGGTCCTCGCGCCATGGAAACCAGAACCAGTCCAGCCCCTCGCCGATCGGATCGGGCACGTCCTTGGCGCTGTGTATGGCGCAGTCCAGCGTTCCATCGCGAACCGCTTGGTCAAGATCGCGCGTGAAAAAGTCCGCCGGGCTCTCGCGCAAGTCCATGTCCCGGTCACGGTCGCCGGGACTCCCCACGGGCACGTCTTCCCATCGCACCTCGGGCAGGAGCCGGGCCATCTGACCGACAATGTAACTGGTCTGCAGACGCGCAAGCTTGCTGCCGCGTGTGCCTACTTTCACGATGCGAGAAGTTTCGGACATGGTCAGTCGCTCGCTGTGCGTTGAGCGTTGAGCGTTCGCCCAACGCTATCCCTGATCTCCCGCGCCTTGCGGCAGGATGCTCCGCCCGTCGATACGGCAATCGTCGTCTTACCCCGCCTGAGGACGGCCGGCGTGATAAAGTCGCCCTCGCGCCAGTGCGCATCCGCCGCGCCGCAGAGCACGCGCGAACGCCGGCACGCCGCGATGACGCGCCGGTTGACGTCGCTGTCATCGGTCGCCGCGATCACGAGGGCCATGCCCTTGACATCGGCCGCCGCAAACCGACCCGTCCTGCACTCGATCTTGCCGGCCTTCAGCCATCGCGCGATGCACGGATTCAGCTCGGAACTCACCACGCGGACCCGCGCGCCGGCGTCGAGAAGGCGCCTGATCTTGCGGGCCGCCACGGCGCCGCCGCCAACCACCAGGCATGGCCGGTCCTCCAGCAGGAGGCAGATCGGCATCGTCTTCTGGAACTGTCCCTTGCGTCTCATGTTCTACTCATCGATCAATCTGCCCGCCTCTTCCATCCACAAGCTGACCACCCCGTCGTGCTCGCCCAGTCCCCGCGGTACGAGCAACACGTGCATGCCGGCCTGCTCGAATCGCGACTTCCACGAATCCTTCCCGTCCCCCGCAATCTCATGGCTCACCGAGTAGCCCGCCGCCACGAGGCAAGGCGCCAGCCACACCCTGACGGCTCCAAGCCGCCGACACTCGCGAAGCACGTCATCGAGCGACGGCGACCCGATCATCATACCCAGAAACAGCCGCGCGTCAATCCGCCGACACGCCTCCGCCGCGCGGCGGAAACTCGCGGCCCCGCGCGGGTCCGGACTCCCATGCGCCGCGAGCACGACAACGTCGCCGCTTTCCCCGCGGCCGGGCAACCCCGCCAGCACGTCGCGCACAACGCGCTCCCAAACCGCCGCATCGGCCAGCAAAGGACGGCCAAGCGCCACGTCCTTCAGCGGCCCGGCCCCGTTTCTGAACGCATCGACCGTCCGCGCCAGCTCGCCGTATTCCATACCCTCCGACAGGTGAAGGGACACCACTGCCACGCGCCGTATCCCATCCGCCTGCAGGGCGCTCAACGCCTGCTCCGCGGTCTGAACGGGCGTGCCCGCACGCTCGAGCTTGCGCCGAACGCCCGCCGAAGTGAAGGCCCAGCGGATGTCGACGAGGGGGAAGCTCGCCCGCGCCGCGGCCTCGATGCGGTCGAAGACCGCGCGCGCCTCCGCGCTGGACGTGCCCGCGGCGGCGAGCAGCAGCCCCTGCGAAAAGAAAACCGGACTGCTCTTCTTGAATTCCCGCACGCTCCACAGCGTGCGCCCGTCCACCAAACCCGTTTCGGCCTCGATCGACCGGAAAGCCGCGAGCGCCTCGCGCCGTGTGTGCGCGTGGAGCATGGCAAAGAGGTTGAACGGGAACCCCGGCGCCGGTCGGCGCTCGTAGCAATGCGTGACCCGCGGATCGCGCGCGACCACAAGCCCGGCGGCCTCTACGGTCTCCGGGGGCGCCCGCCAGACGCACAGACAGTTGGCGGCGAATCCGAGGGTCTGATGCCGGACCACAAGGCACACCCTCCGGAGCACCCCGCGCGCCTTCCACCCCGCCAGCAGTTCCATCAGTTCGGGCGGCTCCATGCCCAGACGGCGCGCGGCCGCGCCAAATGGGTCCGGACAGACGGCCAGGTCGCCCTGCAGCAGGCGCACGACCGCGCGATGTCTCTCATCCATCGCCGTCGGCGCGGCCGGCGGGGCCGCGGCATGGTTCGGCTCGGAGTTCTGAGTGCCGACTCCCACCCGCCCCCACCCCGTCGCGGCGTCGAACACCGCCGCGATCTTGAACCTCCGAACGGCGGGCAG
>JAQBFL010000557.1:0-2612 GCA_032123415.1 bacterium
GTCACCGGTGTCGGCGCGCCCTCATACACGTCCGGGATCCAGAAATGGAACGGCACCGCGCCCACCTTAAAGAACACCCCCGCCAGCAGCAGTCCGAAACCAACCAGCGCCAGGTGAATCCGGGGATCGTTAGGCGCGAGCGCAACGGCACTCAACTGCATACGCCCCGTCGCTCCGTACAGGAACGCCATCCCCAGCAACAGGAAGGCCGTGCTGAAGGCGCCCAGCACCAGGTACTTCAGCGCCGCCTCCCCGCCCCGGGCCGAACCACGCCGCGAACCGGTCAGGATGTAGGTCGAGATCGACATGATCTCCAGTCCGATCAGCAGCGTCGCGAAGTCGTGCGCCGAACCCAGGAGCATCATCCCCGCCACCGCCAGCAACAGAAGCCCGTGGTACTCGCCCGCTGTCAACGGCGAGTCCTCGCTCTCCTGCCAGCCACTCAACGCCGCAAACGCACCCGCAATGAGGGCCACGATGGACACACTCAAGGCCAGACCGTCCACGGCCACCGCACCGCCAAGAATCAGCATCTCGGGCCCGGCCAGCCAGCTCAACGCAGGCCGATCACCCATGCCAAACCAGGTGGGCACCAGCGTCACGAAGCTCAGCACGCACCCGCCAACGCTGACCCAACTCACCAGGTACCGGTTCTTGCGCTCCACGACGAGTCCTGTAAAGACCACCGCCCCCGCGGCCAGGAGCACCACCATCACCGGATAGAGCCGTTCGATCTGGTTCAGAAGGCCGTTCATTCGCCGGCCCTCCGCACTTCGGCCCGATCCTTCACCACGTGCGGGCGCGTCGCCGCATAACGCAGGAATTCCCTCACCGCCGGTTCGGTCCGCTGGAAGAAAGGCCCCGGCAGGATACCCATCACAAAGATAACCGCGATCAGCGGGATCAATACCGCCCGTTCGCGCATCGAAAGATCGCTCAGTTCATTCAGCGCGGGCCGCTTGACCGCACCGAAGAAGACGCGCCGCACGGCCGACAGCATGTAGACCGCACCCAAGATCACACCCAGACCGCCCACCGCGCCCCACCACCACTGACATTGGAAGGCACCCATCAGCGACGCAAACTCGCCCACAAAACCGTTGGTCAGCGGCAACCCGATGGACGACAGTGTGATGATCACGAAACACGTCGTGAAGACCGGCATCACCTTGGCCAACCCGCCGAAGTAGTCGATGGAACGCGTATGCGTGCGCTCGTACAACATGCCGGCCAGGAGGAAGAGGCCTCCGCTCGAAATCCCGTGGTTCAGCATCTGATACACGCCGCCCTGCACGCCGATGACCTGGAACGAGAAGATGCCCAGCAGACACGTTCCCATGTGCGCCACCGAACTGTACGCGATTAGCTTTTTCAAATCCGTCTGCGCGTACGCCATCAGGCTGCCGTAAACGATGCCGATCAGGCAGATGACCCCGAAGAGCGGCGCGTAGGCTGCCGACGCAACGGGGAAGAACGGCACCGCCAACCGCAGGAACCCGTAGCCGCCCATCTTCAGCAGCACCGCGGCCAGGATCACCGACCCGGGCGTCGGCGCCTCCACGTGCGCATCCGGCAGCCAGGTGTGCAGCGGGAAGAGCGGCACCTTGATGGCGAAGGCCAGCGCAAAGGCCCAAAAACACCAGTACTCCTCGCCTTTCTCGAAAACCCCACTCGCGCGCGCCAGGTTCAGTCGGTCGGTCAGTTCGACGATCGAGAAACTCGCGCCACCCGTCTTGTAATAGACGAACAGGATCGCCACGAACATCAGCAGACTGCCGAAGGCCGTGTAGATGACAAACTTGGTCGTCGCGTAGACGCGCTGCGGACCGCCCCAGATACCGATGATGAAGTACATCGGAATCAGACTCGCCTCAAAGAAGACATAGAAGAGGAAGAGGTCCGTCGCCGCGAAGACGCCCAGCATCGCCGTCTCCAGCACCAGCATCGCGATGTAGAACTCCTTCTGCCGCTCCTTGATGTACGTCCACGACCCCAGGATCGCGATGGGGGAGATGAATGCCGTCAGCAGCATCAGCATTGCGGATATGCCATCCACACCCAGCGCGTAGTCGATCTTTAACTGGCCGATCTGAATCCAGGGCATGTTGACGGCAAACTGATACAGTGCCCCCTCTGGCTCGAAGAGGACCCACAGGGGTACGGCCGCGAGCAGCGTCATCAGCGAGACCAGGAAGGCCCACACCTTCAGCGCACGGGCCTCCCGGTCGCGCGCCAACAAGAGCGGCAGCGCACCGGCCAACGGAAGGAATACCAGTAGCGTCAGGTACATCTCACCCTCTCAGCAGCCAGTACAACACCACGATCACACCGCCCAGGATGCCCAGCGCGTAGGCATTCAGCAGCCCGGCCTGAAACCTCCGCAGGAAGCGCCCGGCCGCTTTGGCCGTGCCTCCGATGCCGTGCACCAGCAGCGTGTCGATCAGCAGAACATCCACCAGCAGGTACAGCACCTCCGAACCGACGGCAAACAGACCGCCGATAAAACGCGTATAGATCACGTCGTCGATGTAGAACTTGTGCCACGACGCCTTCACCATCGGGCACTTGCTCGCTTCCGGGTCCGGCACAGCCTTCCGTTGCATGTACGTCCG
>JAQBFL010000558.1:0-2667 GCA_032123415.1 bacterium
ATGCCCGCCGGCGCCACGAACAGCGTGAAGCTCTCGGACAATGGTTCGCGCGCTCTGGGCGTCTTCGTCTACCGCGACGCGCCCGGGAGCGGCGTCAACGACTGGAAGGGGCCTCAAACTGCGCTGGAACCATACGGTCGACAAGGTCGATCCGGCGAAGGCGGGCGTGCGAGTGTTTGCGCTCCCCATGGTCTATGTGCCGCGCGGGCCGTTCAAGGTCGGATCGGGCAGCAAGAGCGCCTTCACGAAGTTCGGGGATGGGCCGACCTTTCCCATGAGCGGCTCATGCGAGGTTGGCGATGAGGGCGGCAGCCTGTGCGACGGTTCGTGGCGCGGCGGGCCGGTAATCCCGTTCCTCGTGGATGAAGAATGGAGCGGCCCCGCCGCAGAAGGCAGCCGGGCACGGCGAATCGGGCGGGCTGCCGGTGAGCTGTGGAGTACGTTCACGTATCCGGAAGTTGGCGGTACTTTCAGCAGTCTGGGTACCCCGGGCGTGCTGGGCGATGGCTATCCGACCGGTTACGAACCGTTCTACTGCATGAAGTACCACCTCACGCAAGGGCAGTACGTGGAGTATCTCAACGCGCTGCCTCCGGACGTGGCGGCCGGGCGCGCCTTCCTTTCAGATGAGTTCGGCATCGACTGTCCGGTGGGATCTTCCGAGTACTCGATCGAGCTGAACCCAGCGTTCAAACCGCTGGTGATCCGTGAAAAGGGCGGGCTTACGATTACGCTCAGTCGCGAGAGTCTGACCAACGGCTGCGGAGCGGATCTGCCGGGGCGCGGGCTGGAGCCCAAGGCTCCGGAAATCGACGCCGAAACGGAGAAGCCAACGGAGGATCTGCTTGGCGATCTGGGTAAGCCGTCAGCGGCGGAACTGGCGCGTCAGCAGAGAAAGGTGCCGCCGGTCTACACGGCCCGGCTTCCGTTCCGGAACTGTTGCGGTTTCAGCCTGGATGACATGCGCGCCTATGCTGTTTGGGCCGGACTGCGGCCGCTGTCCGAACTGGAATTCGAAAAGGCGTGTCGCGGGCCGCTCAATCCTGTGCCATACGAGGCGACTTGGGGTTCAACCCATGCGGAGTTTGCCGATACGGGGAAGGATCTGGTGGACGTCGGCCTGCCCACGGAGCGCTTCCGCAAGGGCAACTACGGCGGCGGGTATGGCTCGCCGATTCTCGTCGTCCGCGCCGGCTGTTTCGCCACGCCCGCCAGCGATCGGGTTTCCGCCGGCGCCACGTACTGGGGGGCCCTCGAAATGCGCGGGAATGAATTGGGCGGGGATGCCGTTCCGCTTATCCACAGGGAATTCCTTGGCACGCACGGCGACGGCTCGTCGCCGGCCGGAAAACCCGGCGGTTCGCTGGCGCGCCATCTGGCGGGGTTTCGTGGTCCTGAAGACTGGCCGATGGTGATGGGCGCTCGCGGGCCGGCCCATCGCGCGTGGGTCAACGTGGTATATGGCGGCGGCCGGTTCGGATCACGAACCTGTCGGCTGGTGACCTCGGCGCCTGGGGCGGTTCGTCTTCCGGCCAAACCTGTTGCCAAACCGGCAGCGAAGTCCCCCGCACCGGTTCCGGCTGCCGCTCCGTCGCCGGACGCCATTACGGTTTCGAACGTCAAGTGGGAGGCGGACGGCAAGGAGTCTGGCACGGTTTCGTTCGACCTGGCGTGGAAGAACTCGTGGCGCGCGAAGTGGACGGAGCCAGCGGAGAAGAACGTCACCGGCAAGCCGCTGCCGCTCGAAAGCTGGGACGCGGCGTGGGTATTCGTGAAGCTTCAGACGAAGGGATCCGGTACGGGCAGCGTTGCGCAGGCATCCTGGCGACACGCGATGCTCGACGCGCAGTCCGCCAGCCACCAGGTGCCTGCGGGTGCCGTCCTGGACGTCGGATTGACGGATGACGGATCGCGCGGGGTTGGCGTGTTCCTGTATCGAGCGGCGGCGGGGCAGCGGCCGGTGGATTTCCAGGGGATCAAGTTACGGTGGACAGGGGCCGCCGCGCCCGCCGATATCAGCGTTCAGGCCATCGGCATGGTGTATGTCCCGGCGGGCGCGTTTCGCTCAAAGACGCCGTGGAAGACGACGTTCGCGACCATCCGGAATCCGGACGCCACGGCGCCGGATGGCTGCCGTGTCGCGACCAACGCACCGGCGTACGCGTCGTGGCCGAATGGCGTCAACGCATTCTATTGCATGAAGCATGGGATCAACCAGGGCCTCTACGCGGCGTATCTCAACTTCGGGGGCGTCGTGCCCAAGTATAGGCCGGAATTCGGCAAGTCCAGCTACCTTGCATACGGCTTTGGCCGCCAGACCATCAAGTTCGATGAGTTCAGGAAACTGTTTGTGGCGGAACAACCCGACTTGCCGCGGAGCTACGTCATTTGGGCCGATATCCTTGCCGTCACCGCCTGGACGGGGCTGCGACCGATTACCGATCTGGAGTACGAGAAGGCCTGCCGCGGCCCGCGCGAGGTGGCGCGCGCGGAGGATGCCTGGGCGGACGGTGTATGCGCGCCGGCCGCCGGACTGGCACCGGACATTGTGCCGCCTTTGCCGGGGCTGGACAATGGCGCGTCGTACTGGGGCATCCGCGGCCTGAGCATCCTGGGCTGTAGACAGGAATGGCCTGGGACCGTCTCTGACGATCAGTATGGCTTCAG